>JABJCZ010000417.1 GCA_018668475.1 Alphaproteobacteria bacterium
GAATTGATGATGCCGCTGACGGACATCCATGTGCCTGAAATTCTCTCGACGATTCGGGCGTATGTGGTGACGGGTAACCCGAGTCCGCCGTATTCCTCAGAGATGGTTGCACCGAAAAGACCCAATTCCTTGAGTTTTTCGACAATCTCGGCCGGATACGTGTCGGTGCTTTCGAGTTCCGTTACATAGGGACGGACATCGCGCTCAAGAAAACGGTCAATGTTTTCAAGGATCAGACGCTCGTCTTCTGGGTCGATCGTGGACTGCCCGGGTTTTGCCATAATTTTGAGTTCCATTTGGAGAAGAAGGACGCATTGTATCGAACTGAAAATTGTCCGGACAACAAATAATGTCCGGACAACTTAAAAACGTGTTGTGGCCATCGGCGTGACAAGGTATTTCAGGCACTGAGAAATTTGATGATCGCCCAAAGTCCGGAAAAAAATTCGTGGCAACGGCGAGTGTTGGCGGATAGATATGTGAGCAATGCACGCTTGCGCATGCGGCGCGGGCGGGGCAAAGTTACATTAGAAAGTTGTCCGGTCATTTGTTTTTGAATGATCCGGGCGAGGGTGGATCGGGAGATCCCGTTATATAGGTATTCAAGTTGGTGCAGGATCGTCCAGGTGAGGCGACCCCGCCGATAGTGAACGCTGGCGCTGATAATGAATATTGGCGGCACTTATTTTGAGGACTACGGAACGCATGTCTGGACCAGGTGAAGTCATCATCACGAACGTGACCAAGACCTTCAGTGACACGGTTGCGGTCGAAAATATCAATCTCACGATTCCTGACGGCAGTTATTGCTGTCTGCTTGGGCCAAGTGGGTGTGGCAAGACGACATTGCTGCGGATGATTGCGGGTCACGAGACGGCGACCGAGGGTGATATTTCCATCGGTGGGCAGTCGGTTATTGGCTTGCCGACGGGGCAGCGCGGGACATCAATGATGTTCCAGAGCTACGCCCTGTTCCCGCACTTGTCGGTCCTCGATAATGTGGCGTTCAGCCTCAAGATGAAGGGCGTCGGCAAGAATGATCGCCGCGGCCAGGCTTACGAGGTGCTTAAGAAGGTGCAGCTCGACCCCTTGGCGGATCGTATGCCAGCGCAGCTTTCTGGTGGCCAGCAGCAACGCGTGGCGCTGGCACGATCGCTGATTACTAATCCGAAAGTGCTGCTGCTCGATGAGCCGTTGTCGGCACTTGACGAGTATCTCCGCTTGCAGATGCGTGCCGAGGTAAAGAAGCTTCAAATCGATCTGGGCATTACCTTTATTCACGTGACGCACACTCAGCCGGAAGCATTGGCGCTTGCTGATCTTGTTGTTGTCATGGATACCGGACACATCGAGCAAATCGGGTCCGGTCGCACAATTTATGATGAGCCTGCAACGACTTATGTGGCAGAGTTCATGGGTGGTTGGAACGTATTCGGTGGACAGGTCGCGGGTGTTGAAGCTGACATGCAGACCGTCAGAGGGGCCGCCGGGGAAGAGTTTCATGTGCCAGTAGATGGCCATACCAAGGGCCAGGACCTGAACTTTGGCGTGCGGCGGGACAAAGTGCATCTGGCCGGTACGGATGGTCAGGAGGATCGTGGCAACTCGTTGAACGGTAAGGTTCATGCAATTGAGTATCAGGGCAGCTGGGTCAAGGTGACCATTGAACGCCCCGATGCGCCGGAACTGGTTGCAGTGATTGAAGACCGGGAATACTTCGCCCGCCCTGCAAATGTCGGGGATGAGGTGACGGCAACCTGGTCTGCCGAAGATGTTCATCTGATGGAAAAAGCCATTGGTGAGCAGAATTTGATCGGAGAAAGCTTCTGAGTCTAAGGAAGTGCCGATCGGGTGCCCGTCGGATTGAGGGTTTGGCAGATGGGGACCCAGTTAAGAACGATAATAATTTTTCAGCTACTGAAACAGGTGAGGAGAACACGATATGAGTGAGAAGAAAAAAATCGCATCAAAAGGTGTTAGCCGTCGTGCCGTTTTGAAGGGCACAGCAGCTGTCGCCGGTGTTGGCGCAGCCGCAGCCGTTGGCGGGTTTCCGACAGTTTGGGCCAATGAGCTCAAAGACATCACACTTCGGACCCTTGGTCTGGCGGTGTCCAATATGGATCCGTTCGCCAAGATGGCCAGCGATGCTCTGGGCTTTACTGTTCAGCAAACCGCTATCGACCTGGGCTCGATCGCCAATCGTGGCATCACCCAGCCGAAGTCGTTTGATATTCTGGAGCCGGCTTATCTCCAGATGAAGTTCGTTTGGCCGACTGGCAACTTCCAGCCGGTTGACGCCAATCGGCTTACGGAGTGGAACAATATTTCCCCGCTCTACACGACCGGTAAGATCTGGGATGACTCCTGGTATGGCGACGGCCAGAACCCAAGCACCGTGCAGTATGTTGATAGCCCGGATGCAACTGGTTTCGCCGCTGCCGGCAGCTCAGATATGTTGACCTGCATGCCGATCCTGCACAATGCCGATACGCTGGGTCTTCGCCCGGACGTCATTACCCGCCCAATCGATTCATGGGGCGAGTTGTTGAATGACGAGTTCAATGGCAAGACTGCCCTTGTTGGTTTCCCGGCCATTGGCCTGATGGATGCTGCTATGGCTCTGGAAGCGCTGGGCATGGCGACTTACGGCGATAAAGGTCAGATGACCCGCGCCGAGATCGACAAGACCATCGACCTTCTCATTGAATACAAGAAGAAGGGGCACTTCCGGGCGCTCTGGACGACATTCAATGAGTCGGTGAACCTGATGCTTTCGGGTGAGGTCGTGTTGCAGTCCATGTGGTCACCAGCTGTGACTGCTGTGCGCGCCAAGGGTGTTCCTTGCGTGTATCAGGATCTCAAGGAAGGCTATCGTTCCTGGACCCTTGGTCTGATGCTGCCGAAGCACAACCAGGGTAAGAAGCTCGATGCGACGTATGATTACCTGAACTGGTATCTGTCGGGTCCGGCCGGAACGTTCCTCGGTCGTCAGGGTTACTATGTTGCTACGCCTGACAACACCAAGAAGGACATGCCGGCTGCGGAATGGGACTTCTGGTATGAGGGCAAGGCTGCCACCACCGAAATCCGTGACCCGTTTGGTGGTCTCATGGAGAAGGTTGGTGCGGTTCGTGATGGCGGTAGCTATCGCAACCGGATGGGCCGTGTCGCAGTGTGGAACTCGGTCATGGATGAGAACGAGTACCTCACCGACAAGTGGAATGAGTTCGTCGCCGCATAAGGTAACGGACCTAGGGCATTGCGGGGCGCTTCGGCGCCCCGCATTACCTTGAATTATTATCGATTTTTTGTTTTTCGATTTTGTTTGAACATTTAGTTTCCACCCCTCCCTAGATACAATTAGCGACCGGACCGGATACAAGACCTATGGCGCCCATGATCGAGCGAATGCAGCGATATACCACTGCGCTGCAACTGACCCCCTTGGGGATCACGCTGTTACTCTTCCTGATTGGCCCGATCGTCGTGATCCTCATCACGAGTTTCTGGAAGTTCAACGGATTCATGACGACCCCAGATTTTGTCGTCAAAAATTATGTAAAGATGTTTTCGTCCGGCCTTACACTGGACAATTACCTGGAAACAATACGTATCGCGGCCATTGTTTGGGTCACGACGGCGGTTCTCGGGTTCATCATTGCCTATTATCTGGTGTTCGATCTTCTGACGCTCAAAAGCAAGATGCTGTTGTTCTTGCTCTGTGTGGTGCCGTTCTGGACATCAGGTGTTATTCGGATGATCGCCTGGATCCCGTTCCTGGGCAAAGAGGGCGTGATCAATCGTGCTTTCATGGGTATTGGCATAACCGACGAGCCCCTTGAATTCCTATTGTTCTCCGAATTTGCCGTCATCATGTCTTATGTCCACGTGTTCACCCTGTTCATGGTGGCGCCGCTGTTCAATACGATGGCCAAAATCGATCCTGCCCTTATCGAAGCCGCGCGCGACAACGGCGCCAAGGGGTGGCAAATTCTGCTCCACGTCATCATTCCCTTGTGCAAACCGGGTATCGCGATCGGCAGTATTTTCGTGATCAGCCTGACGCTGTCTGACTTTACGGCCGTTCGGCTTCTGTCAGGCGCCAATGTTGGCACTGTGGCGCTCTCGATTTCCAATACAATTGGCAGCCTTAATTTCGCCTACGCGTCAGCTAATTCACTGTTTCTGTTGATAGTCCTCCTCCTGATAGTGGGCGGCATAATGCGAATCGTCGACGTGAGGAAACAGCTATGAGCGCGGCCATGAAGGTGCGGCGGACCAATTGGTATTACGTCCGCAGCGTAATTTTTTACCTGTTTCTCCTGTTTCTTTACGGCCCCATCTTCGTTATGGCGGTGCTGTCATTCCAGGGCGAGACCGGGGGCCTGACTTTCCCGATGCGGGGTGTGTCGCTGCACTGGTTCGGTGATGTATTTAACCCGTCCTATATTGGTGATTTCCGTTGGCCGTGGGGACGTTCCGTCATTCTGGCCCTGATCGTTATGGTTCTGACCATGACCATCTCCTTTCTGGCTGGCCTTGCATTCCGCAAACCGTTTTTCGGCAACTCGATATTCTTCTACCTGGTGGTTACGAGCCTCGTTGCCCCGTCGATCCTGATTTCACTGGGTATTGGGCGTGCGTTCACCAGCCTTGGCATGGAGAGCGCATGGTGGTCCGGTGCGCTGGGTGCGCATCTGACATGGACACTGCCATTTGGTGTCCTGATCATGCTGGCAGTGTTCAGCCGGTTTGACCCCAGATTGGAAGAAGCGGCGAGGGACCTCGGATCGACGACCTGGCAGACGTTGAAGTCAGTCGTCATTCCCATCACCCTGCCGGGTCTCGTTGGTGTGGCGCTGTTCGGTTTCACCTTGTCCTACGACGAGTATGCGCGGACATCACAAGTCTCTGGCGAATTCAATACCTTGCCGCTGGAACTTGTCTCGGTGACCGGAACCGCAGCGACGCCATCGCTATATGCGATTGGAACAATCACCACGGTATTCTCGCTGTTGGTGATTGCGATAAGTTTTGCGGCGCTCTACGTCATTCAAAAACGCAGAACCGGCGGTGGCAGTTACGCCCCGAGCGAATAAGCCGGCAATTTAGAAGTCCAGGCTCTTCACCCGGTGGCGCTATAGCTTCACCGGGTAGTGATCTGGCTGATCGTGAATTTGCTCCCCGCTTCGGCAGGAGCCAACTTGTTGACCATTATTGGCCTGAACACTACCGGCCATAAACAGGAGAACCGACCATGGCGTATCGCTTGGGCGTGGATGTGGGTGGCACATTCACTGACCTGCTCTTGATTGATGAGGATTCCGGACAAACCTTCCTGGCGAAGGTTCCTTCAACTCCGGCGGACTCTTCCATCGGCGTGTTGAACGGCATCGAGCGCGTCTGTAAGGACGCCGGCGTCGACCCGAGCAACATCACCCACGTAATGCACGGTACCACCGTGGCAACCAACACCATCCTCGAAGGGAAGGGGGCCAACGTCGGCCTCGTGACCACCGAGGGTTATCGACAGGTGCTGCAAATTGCGCGGTCCTTCGTGCCGGGCATCCTTGCCGGTTGGATCATCTGGCCCAAGCCAGAACCATTGGCCCCGCTTGAGCTGACTGTTGAAGCCAAGGAGCGCATGAGCGCCCGTGGCGAGATTGTTCGCGGTCTCGACGAAGCCGACTTGCGCAAGAAGATTGAATATCTCGCCGGTCGCGGCATTGAGGCACTGACCGTTTCGCTGATCAACGCCTATACCAATGGCGAGACCGAGGTTCGTGTCCGCGAGATCGCTGCCGAGATTATGCCGGATGTCCCGATTTCAATCTCGTCGGAAGTGCTTCCGGAAATGTACGAATACGAGCGGACTATCACGACGGTCGCCAATTCCTACATCGCCCCAAAGGTTCGTCTGTATCTTTCGAATCTAAAAAAGGAATTGCAGAACCGCGGCGTAAATGCGGATTTGCACATTTTGCGGTCTGATGGTGGACTCACGTCGGTTGAAGGCGCACGTAAGTCGCCGATCAATGTGCTCATGAGTGGGCCCGCCGGTGGTGTGTCCGGCGCTCTTTGGGTGGCCAAGAAGGCTGGTTACAAGAACTTGCTGACTCTCGATATTGGCGGCACGTCAACGGACGTGGCGCTCATTCAGAACGGCGTCGCCCGCCGTCGCCGCGAAACCACGGTTGGTGATATCACGGTCCGTGCCTCTTCGCTTGATGTGCGTACCGTCGGTGCCGGGGGCGGTTCAATTGCTCACGTACCAGAATTGACGAAGGCGCTGCGGGTTGGTCCGCAAAGTGCCGGCGCAGTTCCGGGCCCGGCCTGTTACGGCCATGGCGGCACCTTGCCTGCGGTGACCGACGCCAATGTGGTGCTCGGGTACCTGCCCGACGAACTCGTGGGCGGCGGCATGAAAATGGATGTAGCTGCGGCAACTGCTGCGGTGCAGACAGTGGCTGACGCCATGGGCCTCGGGCTCAAGGAAGCTGCAGCCGGTATCATCGATATCGTCAACGAGAACATGTTTGGTGCCTTGCGGCTCGTGTCAGTTGAGCAGGGGTTCGATCCCCGGGACTTTGCACTGATCGCTTTTGGCGGTGCGGGCCCGTTGCATGCAAACGCTCTTGGCAAACTGATGGGATCGTGGCCGGTGATTATTCCACCGTCCCCGGGCGTGCTTTGTGCTTATGGAGACGCGACAACCCGATTGACCGATGAATCGTCTCGCAGTCTTGTGCGGCGCTATTCTGAGACCAGTGATGCCGAGGTCAAGGCGCTGATGGACGAGTTGACCGCGACGGCAAAGGCTGCTGTCGATGAGGCGGGAGTTCCCGACGCGGATCAGAGCATTCATTATGAAATTGATGTTCGGTACCACGGGCAAGGACTGGTGTTGCCGATTGTGTTTACGGCAGACGACTTTGCCAACGGTGGCTTGGACAAAATCGGTGAGCGGTTTGATGAGGAGCACACACAGCTCTTCACATTTGCGCTGGAAGCCGAGCATGAGATCGTGACTTTACGCGCGATTGTTCAGGGGCCGGAGACACTCGCCGAGGCCGGTATCGTGGAAGAAGGCGGGACTGATCCGTCTTCGGCTTTGGTAAAAGAGACCACCGTCTTTGTTGACGGCGCGGACCAGAAGGCCGGAATTTTCGATCGTAGCAAGCTAAAAGCGGGCAACAAAATTGCCGGTCCGGCTATAGTGACCGAGATGGATTCCACAACGGTCATTCTTCCGAACCATGTCGGTGAAATCGACAAGGTTGGTAACATCATTATTCAGCCAGTCGACTGATTGAACGGGAGCGATACGATGCCAGCAGAAGTCATCCAAACAAATAAAGTCCCTTTCGAGAAAGTCGATCTCGATCCTATTACGCTCGATATTATCGAGAGCGCACTGAAGAGCGCTCGCTACGAGATGGATGCAGTGCTCTACCGCACCGCTATGTCTCCGGGCATTCGCGAGCAGCATGATGAATTTCCGATGATCGCTAACCCCGACGGGGACATGGTCGTCGGGCAGTTCGGTTCGTTTATGCACGGCTTCAAGCGGCGTTATGACGGAACCATTGAGGAAGGGGATATCTTCCTGACCTCGGATCCCTATAGCTGCGCCGGTGCCATCAGCCATGCGAATGACTGGTTGATCATGCGGCCGATCTACTTCGAGGGCCGTCTTATTTCCTATGCCGCCATGTTCGGGCACATGACAGATGTAGGTGGTAAGACGCCTGGCAGTTTGCCAACCGATGCGAACCAGATTTTTGAGGAAGGGGTTCGCGTCCCGATCACTAAGATCTACAAGGACGACGTGCTTCAGGAAGACGTCCTCAAAGTTATTCTGCATCAGTGCCGGCTGCCGCATTGGAATAAGAGCGATTTCAACGCTCTGATTGCCGGAACAAGGCTTGCCGAACGGCGTGTTCTTGAGCTCTGTGAGCGCTTTGGTGTGGATACATTGTTCACCGCTATGGATGAGCTCCTCGAGCGTAACCGGCGGGCCATGTTGCACCTGATCCGCGAGACGGTCGGCGAGGATGAACGCCTCTATTTTGAGGACTACATCTGTGACGACGGCATCGGCATGGGCCCGTACAAGATGGCCTGCACTATGTGGCGCGAGGGCGACAAGTTAATCTTCGATTTCGACGGCACGGACCCGCAGTCACCGAGCTCGATCAACTTCCTGCTCAACGAAGAAATGTTCAAGATGTTCGTTGGCGTTTACATGATCAACGTGTTTGACCCGCAGATCATGTTCAATGACGGGTTCTACGAATACGTTGATGTTCGTATTCCACCCGGCACCATGCTTAAGCCTCTTGAACCAGCCGCATTGTCTTCACGGACCCATGCGCTTGGCCGAATTTTCGATGTCATCGGTGGCCTGTTGGGCCAGCGTGCGCCGGACTTCATGGTTGCCGCCGGGTTCTCTGACAGCCCGCACTTTTTCTATTCCGGGCATGACCGGAATGGTGAGTGGTATCAGCTCTATCAGATCGGGTTCGGCGGAATTCCGGGGCGCCCGGTTGGCGATGGTCCGGATGGCCATTCATTGTGGCCGTCGTTTACCAATGTTCCGAACGAGTTTCTGGAAGCGTACTTTCCGCTCCGGATTGAGGCATACGAGACCATTCCGGATTCCGGCGGCGCCGGCCTGCATCGCGGCGGCAATGGCGTGAGAATTTCCTATCGCGCTCTGGAGCCCGGTGAAATGTCTTTGCACGATGATCGCTGGCTGACCTATCCGTGGGGCGTCAATGGTGGTGAGCCCGGTGGGCGCAGCACCAAGATCCTCGAGCGGACTGATGGTTCCACCGAGATCATGCCGTCCAAGTGTGACCATGTGAAAGTGAATGAAGGCGATATCATGCACTTCTGCACTTGGGGTGGCGGCGGTTGGGGCGATCCCTATGAGCGGGATCCGGCCCTTCTTGCACTGGAGCTGGATCGTGGACTTGTCACGGCGAAGGGCGCTCTGCGTTACGGCGTTGTGCTGAATGCAGATGGCAAGGTCGACGAGGCCGGGACCGATGCGCTTCGTGAGAAGCTTCGTGGCGAGCGGACCGAGATCTCATTGTTCAACCGTGGTGGCGAACTTGAAGAACTTCGCGCCCGGTGCAAGGAAGAAACCGGTCTTGAGCCGCCAGTGGCACCTGTGTTTCGCGAGCATGTCGTCAAGGCGCTCCGCGAGTATCAGGAACGTCAGAGCATCAAGGCCGCGAGCGACTGATTATTTCGCTTACAACGGGACCAATAAAAAGGGGCGGCGCCTGATCCAGGCGCCGCCCTTATTCTTGTGACAACCTGTGAGATGTCGGAGTTGGACTACTCGGCTGCCTCGGGTCGTGCATACCTCTTTTCGAACTCCCAGACCTCTTCGAAACCCATAAGCTTGTGCATTTCTGGCAATGACAGACGTGGCACCGTTACATTGTCGCTCGTGCCTTCGGCCAGCAGGGTGCGATAAGCGGAATCGAGTGCCCCGGCGGCTGCGAGAAAACTGAGCCCCGGAAAAATCGAGATGGCGAAGCCGAGTTCTTCCAGCTTGTCAGCCGGCAGAATGGGCGTTTTACCAAAGTCCGACATATTAGCGAGCAGGGGAATCCCTGGAAACGCTTTGCCCACGGCGGCCAGTTCTTCTTCCGACTCAGGTGATTCAACAAAGACCACATCTGCACCGGCCTCGTGAAAGGCTTTGCCGCGACTCAGGGCCTCATCCATGCCTAGCGAGGTGCGTGAATCGGTGCGGGCGATGATGAGAAAATTCGGGTCCTTGCGAGAATCCACGGCAACCCGGATTTTATCGACCATATCTTCGACAGGCACAACGCGCCGACCCGGTGTATGACCGCATTTCTTCGGAATCTCTTGATCCTCGATTTGAATGGCGGAGCAGCCTGCTTCCTCATAGCCCTCAACGGTATACTTTACGTTGAGCAGTCCACCGAAGCCGGTATCGGCGTCACAGATCAGCGGTGTTTTGGTTCCACCGGCAATGCGGCGCACGCGCTCCACCACGTCGGTGAATGTCGCAATGCCGGCATCTGGCAAGCCAAGGTGAGATGCGGCAACGCCGTAACCCGTCATATAGAGGGCCTTGAAGCCGATTCGGTCTGCCACTTTGGCGGAGATCATGTCATAGACCCCGGCCGC
>JABJCZ010000418.1 GCA_018668475.1 Alphaproteobacteria bacterium
CGCACCTCAGGCGCCGGCTGCTATCGTTTTCCGTTTGACCCTCTCACGTTGGATTAGAATCGCAGGCGTCATCTCCTCCATTTTTCCTACAAACGGCATCTTCGTATTATCGGATCTCGTGCCAGCGCAGGAGCAAGCCGGCCGAGGACCGCTAAATACGGATAAACGGTTGGATGAGGCGCGGTAACAGGGCCGTAAACTTGATCGGTGCGTCTGTGATGGCGAGGCAGACACAGTTCTCGCTGGGGCCTGCGGCGGGGCTATGGACGGTATCTTCGGCAACGTCCTCCATATCTCCGCGTGAGTACGCGCCATGCTGATCGGTGAAACTGCCGGACAACACGAGGGTGAGTTCGCGCCCCCGATGGCCGTGCTCCGGGACGGGACGGCCTGGTGGAATTAGTAGTAATCGCGACCATGCTTTGTCGCTGGTTGTGATGACATGTTGACGAACACCACCTCCGACGGACCGCCAGGGTACCGTATCGACGTCGCCGCCGACATAGTCTCGCAACGGTTGCGGCAAGGTAGCAGATGTCGCTGCCGGAGGTGTTGTCTTGGTTGCGGCAGGCGCGTCGAGAGCGGCAAACGCCCGATCCAAGGCACCTTCAGACATGATTTCAGGACGACTATCGTCGAGCAACACGCCACCGATATCTTCGAGATCCGCAACGGTCCGGCGGCAAGCCGGGCACAGCGCCAGATGTGTTGCGACGGCCAGGCTCCAGCTTTCGCCGATGCCGCCGGCGCCATAGCTGACCAACAAGTCCTCACCTGGATGATGGGTGATCATATCTCATTCCTCAACATGGGCCGGAGCTTCGCAAAAGATAACCGTATGCGTGACTTCACTGTGCCAAGCGGCAGCTCAAGCCGGTCCGCGATTTCCTGATGCGTAAGGCCCTCGTTAAAAGAGAGGCGAACAACCTCTTGTTGCTCAAGGGGTAGTTCATCCAGACATTCTCGTATCCTTTTGCCTCGATCCTGGGTATGGAGCTGGTCGTCGACGGGGCTTTCCGCCTCTGGAGCCAACGACGGATCATTGGGGTCCAACTCGGGCCTTCGTTCCCGGCGAAACCGGTCAATTCGAAGATTTCGGGCGATGGTAAAAACCCAAGTCGAGGCGGACGCTTTCGCGGGATCGAACAGATGGCTTTTCCGCCATGCCGAAAGCATCGCTTCTTGGGCCAGCTCCTCTGCGGTTTGGCGATCGGTTCCCGAACGCAACAGCACAGACTTCAAGCGCGGCGCGAAATATTCAAAAAGCTCGGCAAACGCCTGCTTGTCCTGGGTCGCCGCGAGGCGGTCGAGGAGGCCGTTATGGTGCGTCGCATCATTCATCGATTTCCGCCTACCCCGAGTCCCGACCGATTTTGCTCTTGAGCGAATCAGCGTAACCATAGGTTTATATGATTCGCCGAGGGCCTCACAACGATGGCCGACCACGAGAGGGAGTGCAATGCTCATACACCTTTTACGTCATTACCGAACAATTGGATCACCAATCAAAAAAAGATGATCCAAATCGTTGTTGGGCGCGTACCCACTATACTACCCAGTTTCAGACATGATCTATCCTCAGAACAGGCCAGCCATGAATTTCAACAATCTCTCGCGGTCTGTTCCGCTCAACATTGCGGTTATCGGAAGTGGTATTTCCGGCCTTTCAGCAGCATGGTTATTGAGCAAAACTCATTCGGTGACGGTGTATGAACAAGCGCAACGGGTTGGCGGGCATTCCAATACGGTGACGGTGAGAACACCCGATCATGATGCAGGAGTGAAAAGGCCAGTGCCGGTTGATACCGGGTTCATCGTCTACAATGAGGTCAACTATCCGAATCTGGTAGCGCTGTTTGATCATTTGGATGTCCCGACGCAGCCGAGCGACATGTCGTTCGCAGTATCTCTGGATCGTGGAAAATTTGAGTACAGCAGCCGCGGATTGAACGCCTTATTTGGCCAACGCCGCAATATAGTTAACCCCAAATTTTGGCATATGGTGAACGACCTCCGACGGTTCTATAGGGATGGCGAGCGGTTTCTCTCGGGCCTCGGTGTGGATCACAGCCAAACACTGGGTGGGTTCCTTTCAGATGGCGGGTATGGCGCCGAGTTCATCAACCGCTTCATCCTACCGATGGGTGCCGCTATCTGGTCCACCAGGGCTGAAGAGATGCGCGAACAGCCTGCCCTGACGTTTATTCGCTTCTTCAAAAGCCATGGGCTCCTAGGGTTTACAGACCAGGTGGCCTGGCGAACCGTATCCGGTGGCAGTCGGGAATATGTCAAGCGGCTTACGGCCGACTACGCGGGGCGAATCCACTTGGGCTGCGGGGCCGTCGCTATTTCCCGCCAGCCACAAGGGGTCGAGGTTACTGACGCCTCGGGAGCTCTTCATCGTCACGATGCGGTGGTTATCGCGACCCATGCCGACCATGCGCTTATGATGCTGACGGACCCCGATCCTCAGGAACAGAAAATTCTGGGTGCCTTCCGATACACCGACAACCGGGTCATACTCCACGCTGATGATCGCTTGATGCCGACCCGCCGCCGAGTTTGGTCGAGTTGGAATTACATGGGTGATCGTGATGGGGTAAGTGTGAGCTACTGGATGAATTCGTTGCAGGGCATTGATCCGCGAAATCCGCTATTTGTGACCGTAAATCCTCTTGAAGAACCGGCCCAAAGCCTGACGCATCAAATTTTTGACTATCAGCATCCGTTCTTC
>JABJCZ010000419.1 GCA_018668475.1 Alphaproteobacteria bacterium
AAGCGACCTCAAGGGGCTGCGCGAGCTGGTCAAGGAACATGGCCATCACATGACCCCGCATCTGGTAGATTTCATCAATACGCCGTGGACGGCTGAAGACTTTACAAACGCTGTGATGACGCGGAAGGCGGTCAACAACAAGATGGCGGCCTTCATGCAGAATTATGATCTGTTGCTGACACCGACACTGACTTGCCCGGCCTTTGGCCTGCATATGCAGGGGCCGGAGAAAACTGAGGGGCGCATTGTGCACCCCTTTCAGTGGCTCGCATTTACCTATCCGATGAATATGACAGGACAGCCGGCGGCCTCCATTCCAGCAGGATTGACGGCTGATGGTTTGCCAGTTGGCTTGCAGATTGTTGGTCGCCACTTGGGTGATGCAACTGTCATGCGGGCTTCGGCAGCTTTTGAGACCGCTCGGCCCTGGATTGATCAGCGGCCGCCTTTGGTGGACGAGCTTGGCCTCTGATCGGTCGCCCTGCGGGGCACGAATATGATTCGCGGATTCGCAATCGTCGTTTTGCTGGCGGGCATGTTGTGGGGTGATCACGCAGCGGCGGCGGTGTCAGTTGATCGGCCTGGGCTACGAAGTTTCTGAAGCGGCGAACGCTCACGCGGCGCTTGACCTCTTGCGATCCGAAGCCCCCGTCGATCTGCTATTCAGCGATGTCGTCATGCCGGGGCGAATGAACGGCGTAGAGTTGCTTCAGGCTGCTCGCGATTTACGACCCGATTTGCATGTTGCCTTGACGACGGGCTACAGCGACGACGTGGTTCAGCGTGGCGGCAAGGACATCAGCAACTTTGTATTGGTGCGCAAACCCTATAAGCGCCACCAGTTGGCGGCAGGAATCGCGCAGGCGTTGAGCAAGTAGGTCTGGACCGAGCGGGCAAGCTAGGTGTGACTGGCCGTTGCGCCGGGGTCATAATTTCGATACTCAGATCGCCCACACCTAATGATCGAACAGGACCGAATTGATGGAAGCGCGACTGAAATGGGTGGAGGAGCGCACTTTTCTGGCGACCTCGGGCACAGGGCATTCGTTTGTCCTCGGTAGCACCAAGGGCGCCGATGGCAAAGCACTCCAGGCAAGCCCGATGGAACTCGTGCTGATTGGAATGGCCGGCTGTACAGCCTATGACGTGATCCATATCCTGGAAAAAGGCCGGGTGCCGGTGGAGGACATGGATATGAGCGTCAACGCGGACCGTGCGACAGAGGATCCCAAGGTGTTTACCGACATCACGGTGTTATTTCGTTTTATTGGCAAAGGCCTTGATCGCCGCAAGCTTGAGCGCGCGGTGACGCTGTCGGCAGAAAAGTATTGTTCAGCCTCAGCCATGATCGCGAAAACCGCCGATATCAAATTCGAAGTCGAGATTATTGAATCCTGAGCCAGGTCGGTCAGGCGGCTTTTTGGCGCGCGGCTTCGCGGCGGGTGCTCAATGTGTGTACAGCCAGCCCGCCAAACATAACCAACGCGGCGAGCCAGATCAGCCACGATGGTTGCTCGCCAAAAAACAGTGCGCCCCAGCCAAACCCGGATAGCACAGCAATGAAATTGTGTTGAGTAACGAAGGTCGGTCCGGAGATGCCAATCACCACAAGAAACAGCCAGAAAATCGCACATGAGAGCAGCGTTGCATAGAGTATGGCGAGGTCACCCGTGACATCCGGCCCCGGAAATACGTAGAGATGTCCGAAGCCTGCCATCACCGGCACCAGCATGATCGCTGCGGCGAGAAACATGCCGGAAATCAATGGTAGATTGCCGACGGCAGGCGGGCGAAAGCGGGCGACAAACACGGTTACCATGCCAAAGGAGAGAGGCGCCAACAGCGCCAGCAGCAGCCAGCCCACCATATCCGACGAGGGCAATGCCTGGGCCGGTAGCACCACGATCAACACGCCACCGGCACCCAGCAAAATACCGAACATCGAGAGAAGGCGAAACCGGTCTACGCCAAAGGTGACGCTCAGTGCGTAAGTCACCAATGGTACCAGGACCATCGTCAACGTGATGATTCCGGCTGGCAAATTCGGCGCAATCCAGGTCAAAAGCGTAATCGGGGCGGCAACAGATAATAGGCCCCATACGAAGTAGGTGAAAATATATTGGCGGCCCAGCGGAAAGCGCTCGCCGCGGATGAGCGCCAGTACTCCCATAATCAAACCGGCCCCTAGGCAATGCCAGAACACGTAGGCTGAACTCGGCACGCCATGCGTGACAGCGATCTTGTTTACGGTCAGCAGCAGGCTGTAGCTTGAGCCGATCAAGAATATCAGCGCAATCTGTGCGGCCTTGTTTTTCATGAAGTCTGGCATGAGGAATCCTGCATCGCGTCGGCATCGGGTGGCGGAGTGTGACCGCTCATGCCGGCCGACGGAAGGAGTTTCAGATCAATCCCGGTCTGTGATAATCGCGCCCATGTCCTGCGCGGCCTGGCGCGTCTCGGTGGCAAGGCCCTCGGCCATGCGCACACGGTCGCCGACAGGCTTGTTTTGACTGGCCTTGCGCTTGCCTTCAAGTGCCGTGATTTTCATCGAGAAACCGACAATTCCTTTCAGTTGAGCGGCGATAAAATCATCTGGCGCGTCGCTCACTGCCCAAGGTGCCGGGCGGTCTGCCTCGTGAGTATCCGTCAGGGCCTCGACCAACGCCAGCAGCTGCGGGCCATCGTCAAAGGTGGCAACCGGGCCAGACGTGTGAATAGCCAGGTAGTTCCAGGTTGGCACGACCCGCCCGGTTTTTGCCTTCTCTTCATACCAGGCCGGGGAAATATAGGCGTCCGGGCCCATGAAAATGGCGATTGTCGATGCGCCCGCCCGCAATATGTCGCAATGGGCATTGGCCTTCGAGAGGTGCCAGGAGATGCTGCCGCGGGCGCCCGCGGCCGGGTCGAAGTGAACCGGCACGTGGCTGATGGCGGGCTCGTCGCCGTAGGCACTTACGATTGTCACCAGTCCGGCTTCGGCCATCGCCCGGTTCAATGCCGGTGTGCTGTCTTCGTGAAAGTGCGGTGGAATATACATGGTGGGTGGCACTCCGCTGGCGTGGCGTCCCGGCATATTTACTCGGGGTAGGCGGTCTCGTTGGTGGCCCAGATACCGATACCTGATTCGCGTGCTGTCACCTCGTCAGTCAGATATTCGTCGGTATACTGCAGCGCCGTCACCACCCATCCCTCACGGGTCATGTGGCGGGCCAGGTCGAGCCCATCCGCTGAGCACCGGCCAAATGGCAAGGTGAACTGCATGGAGCGTACCGGCTGGCAGGTAACCGTGCGTCCCTTGACCTGGGTTGCGAGTTCCTCGATTGCCGCCAGAATACAGGGTGTCGCTGTGCCGTTACGGGTGCATTGCAACGTCGGGTCCGGCGCGGCCACGCCATACAAAATCACATAGTCCTCACCGAACTGTAGCGCGACGGGACTTTTGGCTTCGGCCGTGCCCTCGGTGATCTCGTTTCCGGGCATGAAATAGACAATGGCCGCGATGACAAAAATCACCAGCACGACGCGCTGGCCGCGCGCGCCTTTCAGCCATTTGAGGATGTCAATTTTTCCCATAGTCGCGATCTAGCATATTTGACTGCCATTGGGGAATAGCCGTGCCACCCTGCCGCATCGTAAAAACATGCGCTATAGCGGTTGAGAGAAAGGCCTGACAGAGGCTAACGTTGCACCCAATGGGAGAGACAATGATTCGGGTGGACAGTGTCATCGGGCAAGCAGCCGATCCGGCCGTGGCGGAGCGTTTACACGCGTTGCGCCATACTGGAGGCATAGAATATGTCGTACTGGAGCCGGCGGATACCGCGCGTCGGCGCTTGCGGGTGGAAACCGATCAAGGCACGGATTGCGCTATAGCGTTGCCCCGTGATGCCGAGCTTGGCGACGGGGCAGTTCTCTATTTATCTGAAGATCGCGCAGTCGTCGTTCGTTTGGAGGCGCTGCACTGGTTGACCCTTGAGCCGCGGGATACGGCAGCGGCGCTCGCGCTCGGTTACCATTGCGGCAATTTGCACTGGAAGGTCGAGTTTTCCGACGGGTGCCTGCGTGTGGCGCTGGAGCACGACAAGGCGCGCTATCTCGCCCGACTTGATGCGTATCTGGAGGATGGCCGTGCCAAAATTATTGAACCCTGAAGGCGGCCCAGGCGCCGCAGCAGCGAATACACTGTCATTGCTGTCGGCGCTTCAGCATGGCGACAGCTTTTTTCCGTCAGGTGCGGTGGCGTTTTCTGCCGGACTGGAGACCCTCGCGGGTGAAGGCCGGCTGTCCACGGCGGATGATGTCGGGGATTTCCTGCGCAGCCAGCTGGTCGGTCGATGGGCTGGGTCTGACCGCGCCTTTCTGGCGGCAGCCCATCAATGCGGGGCGGACGACATGGCAGATCTTGCCGCCATTGATCGACTGGCCGATGCTGCAACGTTACCGGCTGAATTACGGGCGGGCTCGGTGCGAGCGGGTGCAGCGTTGCTCGGCGTGCACCAAAAGCTCAACACACCGGGTGCCGCCGGTTGGCGTGCTCGCGTGCGCGCTGGCGAAACACCCGGCCACCTGCCGGTCGTGCAGGGGTTGTGCTTTGCCGGCAGCGGACTGGATCTTGCGACTTCTGAGGCCGTCAGTATTCATGCGCTGCTCACCGGACTTGCCGGAGCGGCCATCCGGCTGGGCTGTATCGGCCATATTGCCGGCCAGCAAATAATATCTAACCTGCAGCCCGATATCGTCAGGCTGCTTGGCACGCCGGCGCCTCGTCCGGAAGATGCCTGGAGTTATGCGCCGGTCGGCGATATCGCCGTGATGCGGCATGAAACTCATGACGCGCGCCTGTTTGCCAACTGATACGTATAGTCGCTCGACTATGCACAGCCCGATAAATAACGGGAGGGAGAGATAATGCTGCTGACACCGACCGAGATGGAACGTCTCGTAATTTTTACAGCCGCCGAGCTGGCGCGCAAACGCCGCGCCAGAGGGCGCTTGCTCAACCATCCTGAAGCCATTGCCCTGATCAGTGACGAAATTCTCGAAGGTGCGCGCGACGGTCGTTCCGTCGCTGATCTGATCTCCTTCGGTTCCACCATCCTGACCTCGGAAGACGTCATGCCGGGTATCGCCGATATGATGCATATGATCCAGGTGGAGGGGATGTTCCCCGACGGCACCAAGCTCGTCACTGTGCACGAGCCGATCCGTGAACCCGAAGGTATGGCCAAGAGGGCTGATGGCGATGCGCCGCCCATCAAACCAGGTGAGATCATTCCAGCAGACGGCGATATCGAGCTCAATTCGGGCCGCGAGACAGCGGCGGTCAAGGTCACCAATACTGGCGACCGGCCCATTCAGGTTGGCAGTCACTACCATTTCTTCGAGACCAACAAAGCGCTCGATTTTGACCGCGCCACCGCATTTGGCATGCATCTTGATATTCCGGCCGGCACGGCAGCCCGATTTGAGCCGGGCGAAAGCAAATCGGTCGAGCTTGTCGCATTCGGTGGCACGGGCGAATTGTTTGGCCTCAATAATTTGACTGACGGATCAATCAAATCTGACGAGGTCAAGGAACAAGCGTTGCGGCGAGCCCGCGAACGCGGATTCAAGGGAGCTTAAGATCATGGTGAAAATGACCCGCGCCCACTATGCCGCACTATATGGCCCGACTACGGGTGACTGCGTGCGCCTTGGCGACAGCTCTCTGCTCGCTGAAATTGAGCACGATTACGCCACCTACGGCGATGAAAGCCTGCACGGCGGTGGCAAAACCTTGCGCGATGGGATGGGCCTCGTGTCGGGGCTGGACAGTGCCGGCGGCTCGCTTGATATGCTGGTGTCCAACGCTGTGATCATCGATCCGGTGTTGGGTGTCGTCAAAGGTGATATCGGAATCAAGGAAGGGGTGATTTCGGGCGTCGGCAAGGCCGGCAACCCGGGCATCATGGATGGCGTTGACCCCGACCTGCTGTGCGGTGCCGCGACCACAGTGCGTGATGCGGAAGGGCTCATAGCTACGCCCGGCGGCATCGACGTGCATGTGCATTTTGACAGTGCCCAGCTGTGTGAACACGCCATCAGTTCCGGCCTGACCACCATGATCGGTGGCTCACTTGGTCCGATCACCGTGGGGATTGATTGCGGCGGCGCCTGGAACGTGCAGCGCATGCTGGAGGCGTCGGAGCAATGGCCGATCAATTTCGGGTTTCTCGGGCGGGGTAATTCTGCCAAGCCGCTGTCACTGGTTGATCAGATCATGGGCGGCGCCTGTGGCCTCAAAATTCATGAGGACTGGGGCGCCATGCCAGCAACTATCGATACTTGCCTCGGCGTTGCCGACGAAATGGATTTTCAGGTGCAGCTCCATACCGACACGCTGAACGAAAGCGGGTTTGTCGAAGATACGTTGGCCGCCATCAAGGGCCGTACGATCCACATGTACCACGCCGAAGGGGCCGGCGGTGGCCATGCGCCTGACATCATCAGTATTACTGGCCAGCCGAATTGTTTGCCGTCATCAACCAATCCGACCAACCCGTTCACGAAAAATACTTTCGATGAGCATCTCGACATGATCATGGTGTGCCATCACCTCAATCCGGCAGTGCCGGAAGATGTGGCGTTCGCCGAGAGCCGGGTGCGGGCCGAGACCATCGCGGCGGAAGACGTGCTGCACGATATTGGCGCGATCTCGATGCTGGGCTCAGACAGCCAGGGCATGGGCCGCATTAACGAGGTGATCTGCCGTACCTGGCAGCTGGCTTCAAAAATGCGCGACCAGCGTGGCCGCATGCCGGAGGAAAAGACAAGTCGTG
>JABJCZ010000420.1 GCA_018668475.1 Alphaproteobacteria bacterium
ATATGCTCGGCCCCACGCAAGCCGGGCATGCCGCCATTGCCGGCAGCCCGTGCGTCAGGTGTGTTGTCTGCAGTGGATGAACGGGTGTTGGTCATCATTAGCCCCCATTATGGCCATTGGCCATAAACCGCCCCTGATGAACCCTCAACTCCCGGCCCTAGACTAACCCGATCCGGGGGCTGGCCACAAATCGACAAATAGCGGTTGCGCGATCGGAGCGAGTGAGCGCGAAAAAACTGCTAAAATGGCCCAAGCCCTGGGGTCGATACTCTATCGAACCTCCGGTGCCCAAAAACGGGAGACAATCCATCAGCGACCGAGAAGCAGCGACCGGGAGGAGTTATGCCGCAAAGTTCCTGTCTGAGTTGCGGGACCGGGGTTCTGTCGAGGAGATGTTCGAACTGCTGCCGGATATCTATTTCTACATCAAGGACCGCAACTGCCGCTGGGTGATGTGCAATCAGGCCAGCCTGCGGCTGCTGAATTTCCGTGACCAGGCGGAAGTATATGGCGCCACCGAGCGGGATTTCTTTCCGCCCAAAATCGCCGACACCATTTACCGCGATGACCGGAACGTCATCGACAATAACCACCGGATCGTCAATCGGACGGAGCTGATTGTTGACGAAACCGGGCACCTTATATGGGTATCCACCAACAAGTTGCCACTGCAGGGCAAGGACGGGGCTGTCGCCGGCCTGATGGGGACCACCCGTATCCTGACGCGAACGGACCAGCTGCCCGACGACTACAAGCAGTTTCGCGCCGTGATCGACCATATTCAGGCTCACGTCGGCACAAGAATCGATGTGAAGGAACTTGCCCGGATCTGCCACCTGTCGGATAGCCAGTTCAGAAAGCGTTTTCGCGGGCAATTTCGCCTGTCGCCACAGGAATTCATTTTGCGAACGCGGCTGCAGTCTGCCTCCAAGCTGCTCATCACAACGGACAGGCCGATCATTGAGATCGCCTTGAAGTGCGGTTTTGCCGACCAGAGCTATTTTACCCGCCAATTCAGCAAGTTTTTTGAGCGATCTCCCAAGCGCTACCGCGCGGCCTGGGGCCAGAAATGATCAAATAGTTATAAAATTGGCTGAATCAGGAAAATCCATCCGCTCGCCAGGTTGATAGAGTGAACGCTGTTCAGGTGGCGGGGAACTGATGGCAAGCTTTACCTACAACGGCAGCGAAATTCACTTCAATACGGCAGGCGATGGCCCTGCCCTGCTGTTTATGCATGGCCTGACGGCCGACCGATCACAGGCACAGCAGTGCCTTGACGGGCTCGCCGGCTACCGCGTGATTCCCCTTGATATGCCGGGACACGGCGAGAGCCGCCTCTCCCGCAATCTGGCGCTGGAAAAGCAGGCAAGCTTTGCGTCCTATGCCGGTGTCGCCAAAGCATTGCTGGCGCACCTAGGGATCGCCCGCGTTATCGCCGGCGGCATCTCCATGGGCGCCGGCCTGGCGCTGCATCTAGCACTGTATTCGCCTGGATTGGTCAGCGCCCTGTTGCTCGTTCGCCCAGCCTGGCTTAACCAGCCGGGGCGGCCACATCTCAAAATCATTGAGGACGTCGGCCAGGCGATCATGGATAGCGGCGCCGAGGGAGGCGAAGCACGACTGCTGGACCACCCGTTCTACGCAACGGCCAAGACCGAGAACCCGGACTGTGCCGCGTCCATTAAAGGAGCGATACATCGGCCACAGGCCGTGGAGGCTGCAGGCGTATTAAGTGCCCTCGTTGCCAACCGGCCGTTTGCGCAGATGAGCCAGCTCGGCAAATGCACCATTCCGGCGCTGGTCGTCGGCAACAATGCCGATCCCCTGCACCCGGCCTTGATCGCCCGCGATATCAGCGGCGCGCTGGCCAATGCCGAATACTTTCATGCGCCACCCAAATACCTCGAGCCAGCGGCTCACAAAGCCGCCATCAAACTCCGAATAGAGCAGTTTCTGGAGACACACCTCCAGGTGCCGCGCGCGCCAGCGCACTCATCAGCGGGAGGAGACAAACCGTGATTACCAAACGCATCTCGACCGAACAGATCCTGGCCAAGTTGAAAGCCAAGGTAGACCGTCATGAACCGATCATGATTTCGAGCGCCGGCAGCGGCTTGGTCGCCAAGCTGCTGGAACGCTCGGGCGCCGACTGCATCAACACATTTTCCGGTGCGCGGCTGCGGGCCAACGGTATGGGCACCATGTCGATGATGTGGCCGATTCTCGATTCCAATCGGCAGACACTCGACTACACCCGCGAGGACATCATGCCGGCCCTCAACGGCAGCGCTTTTGTGTGTGCTTGCCTGAATGCCAATGACCCACTGAAAGACATGCGCATGGTACTGGACGAGTGCAAACAGATGGGCGTGAACTCGGCCTCCAACATCGGCCCGTCCATCAGCTATGTGGACAAGGACAGTGAGATTTTCAACATTCTCACCAGCGCCGGGATCACGCTGCAGAACGAGATCGACATGCTGAAGCTCGCGCGCGATGAAATGGATATGGTCAGTGTCGGCCTCGCCTTTACCCGCGAAGATTCACTTGCACTGGTCGAGGGCGCCCGCCCGCACATCTTTTGTTATCACGCCGGCACCACCAAGGGCGGCCTTAGTGGCTATGACAGCGGCAAGACCATTGCCGACACCGCCGCCGAAACGGAAGAGGTTTTTCAGGCCGTTCGTAAAATCGACCCTGACGTAATTCTCGTCGGCCACGGTGCTGCAATGGAAACGCCGGAAGACGCTCAATACATGCTCGACAACACATCTGGTCACGGGTTCTGGACTGGCTCATCCACCGAACGTTTGCCGATTGAGCGCGCAGTAACCGCCGCCGCCGACGCGTTTACGACATTGAAATTCTCGAACTAGGGGAGGGACAGGCCATGACCAAGACCATCGCAATTCTGGCGACCGTAGACACCAAGGGCGACGAGTGCGCCTACCTGCGCGACGAGATTACGCGCATGGGCGCAAACGCGCTGATGATCGATATCGGCGTTATCGGCGACCCGCGCATTCCCGTTGATATTTCGAATACGGACATTGCGGCAAAAGGCGGAACGCCGCTCGCCGAGCTGCGCAAGGACCCGACCCGCGAGGTTGCGTCCGGCGTTATGGTTGACGGCGCCACCGCAACATTGGTTGATCTGGTCGCGCGCGGAGAGGTGCACGGCGTCATCAGCCTTGGCGGCACGCAAGGCACCGCCAACTGCAGCCAGGTGATGCAGGCTCTGCCCTATGGTTTGGCGAAGGTGCTGGTATCCACCATGGCGTCCAGCGATACGTCGGGCTATGTCGGCATCAAGGACATCACCATGATGTTTTCGGTGTCGGACATCCTCGGCCTCAACCCGCTGTTCCGGCAGATTCTCTCCAATGCAGCAGGTGCAGTCGTAGGCATGGCCAACGCTGCCATCGACAGCGGTTTCGATTCCGGGCGCCCGCTGATCGGCATGACCAACCTTGGTTGCCTGACCCAGGGCGCCATGAAGGCGATCGAAAAATTTGCCGAGCGAGGCTACGAAACGATTGTCTTTCACGCCGTGGGCTCCGGCGGCAAGGCGATGGAGCAACTGATGCGCGATGGCATCATCACTGCCGTATTCGATTATGCCCAGGGTGATCTTGTTGATTACAAGTTTGGTGGTATCCGCGCTGCCGATGAGGACCGTCTGACCGTCGCCTCAGCGCTCGGCCTGCCGCAGGTCGTGGTGCCGGGTGGCATCGACCATATCGGGGTCATTCTGGACGAGCCCAACGTCGTGACCGACGAATACAAGGATCGGCTATACGCCTTCCACAACCCGGTCATCCTCGTGCCGCGCACCACGGCAGATGAAATTGTCCAGGTGATGGAAGAGATCGGCAAACGGCTGGACCATGCCAATACCAATACGTTATTCATCCTGCCGAAGAAGGGTGTCAGCAGTTATTCGGTTGAGGGCGGTGCGCTCTATGACGCCGAAAGTGATGCCGCACTTTATGCCAGTGTGCGCACGCTCCTGCCGGACAGCATTCCGTTGATCGAAGTGGACGCGACGGCGGAGAGCGACGAGCTTGTGACGCTCGCTGTGAACGAGCTGATCAAATTGATCGAGCAGAAATAAGGGTACCAAGGCAATGGAAAACCGGTGGAATGAGCAGGACGCAGCGGCCGCAACAACGGACCGTGAGCTCAGGGCCTACAGCTCACGTCTGATTGGGGCGGATAGCCGTTTGGTCCTGCACGGCGGCGGCAATACGTCGGTTAAATCGACCGCCACGGATCGCTTTGGCGAGGAGCAGGATATCATCTGGGTCAAAGCCAGCGGCTTTGACTTAGGCTCCATGGGGCCGGAAGGGTTTACCGCGCTCGACCTCAACCGCCTGCGGCGGCTGGCGACGCTCGATACCCTGAGTGATCCCGACATGGTAAACGACGTGGCTGCGGCCCG
The DNA here is from genome assembly GCA_018668475.1 of Alphaproteobacteria bacterium. GTDB lineage: Bacteria > Pseudomonadota > Alphaproteobacteria > UBA828 > UBA828 > JABJCZ01. The sequence continues at coordinate 4,445 of JABJCZ010000420.1, forward strand.
GCTTGATGCCGGCGCGGCCGCCGCCTCGGTCGAGGCGATTGCACACGCGTTGATCCCGTTTAAATTCGTCGATCATTCCCACGCCGATGCGATTCTCATTTTGTCCAACAGCCCCGACGGCAAGAAGCGCCTGACCGAAGTTTTTGGCGACCGGGTGCTGATCCTGCCGTACATCAAGCCGGGGTTTGACCTCGCCAAGCAGTTCAACGAGGTGATCGGGAACAACGACCTTTCGAACTGGGATGCAGTGATTCTCGAAAACCACGGCATTTTTACCTACGACGATGACGCCCGCGCCAGCTATGACAGGATGATCCGCCTGGTGGATGAGGCGGAATCCTGGCTCTCAGCCCAACACGGCACACCATCCGGCGCGGAACTGCCGCCGGCTGACCCGCAATCCGTTGCCATTGCCCGCAAGGGTGTGAGCGATCTGGCGGGTTCACCAGTCATCTCCCGCAAGGCGCGATCCCTCTCGGCCGACAAGGCACAACACTATGCCGATCTGCTTCAGGGCGGCACGCTGACCCCGGAGCATGTGATCCACAACAAGCCTTGGCCGGCTCTGCTGGCCGACGACGCCGGCGCCGGTCTGGCGGCTTTCAGCGCCAATTACGTGAATTATTTCAACCGCGCCAATGACCCGGCGCTGGTCATGCTCAACCCCTTCCCGCACTGGGCCATATTTGAGGACGGCCACAGCCGCAGCTTCGGGCTCAACCTAAAACGCGCCATGATTTCGGCTGACGTTGCGGACGCGACGCTGAACGCTATGCACTACGCCGATGCCATGGGCGGCTGGCAAGGTCTCAGCGAAAAGGATTTGCGCGACCTCGAATACTGGGAGCTGGAACAGGCCAAGCTCAAGCGCCAGGCGGCGCCATCGGCACTGACCGGCAAGATCGCTGTGGTCAGCGGTGCTGCTGCCGGTATCGGGCAGGCCTGCACCGAAGCGCTGGCTGCAAAAGGCGCCGTTGTTGTCGGCCTTGATATCGACCCATCGATTATGGAGACGATGGCCAAGCCCGGATTTCAGGGCATGTTGGTGGATGTGACCGATGAAACCGCCGTGGCGCGTGCGCTGGCGGAAGTTGTCGACACATACGGGGGCCTCGATATCGTTGTGTCCAACGCAGGTATCTTTCGCACCGGCGCCACCGTCGAGAACCTGACCGACAAGGACTGGGACGACACCCTCGCCGTCAACCTCTCGTCTCACCGCAAGCTGTTGAAACGCGCCGTGCCATACCTGCGCCACGGCATTGACCCGGCAGTGGTCTTCATCGCATCGCGCAATGTGGCCGCACCCGGCGCAGGCGCCGCTGCCTATTCGGTCTCCAAGGCAGGCCTGACGCAATTGATGCGCGTGGCCGCCCTTGAGCTCGCGCCTGAGGGCATCACCGTCAACGCGGTGCACCCCGATGCCGTGTTCGATACCAATCTCTGGACCGACGAGGCGCTGGCAACATCGGCCGCCCGCTACAACATGAGCGTGGACGAGTACAAGGCGCGCAACTTGCTGAAGGCCGAAATCAAATCAGCCGACGTCGCCCGCGCCGTCACCGCCTTTGTCGACGGCACAATATCCAAAACCACCGGCGCCCAGCTCCCTGTCGACGGCGGCAACGACCGCGTTATCTGAAGGGCTATCAAATCGACGCTTTTCCGTTTGGAGACTCCCCTTCGCGGCTATTTGCCCTTAGTATTTTCGTGTCGAAATACCGGCTGCGGTAAACACGGACAAGGGTGCACAGATGAAGTTTGGTGTCTTCCTCCCCAACGGGAGCAACGGGTATGTTCTGTCAGAGGCCATCAAGCCCTATGTGCCGACCTACGCGCACCAGAAGGCCATTGCGCTGGAAGCGGAAAAACAAGGGCTGTCGTTTGCCCTGCCGATGATCAAGTTCAAGGGGTTTGGCGGCGCCACGGGATATTGGGACCATTGCATGGAACCCTTTACCCTGATCGGTGCGCTGGCAGCAGTAACAAAAACGCTGAATTTCATCCCGACCGTCGCGCTGCTGGCGCTGCATCCGGCCTATACGGCGCGGATTTTGGCGACGCTATCCAACATCAGCGAGGGCCGGGTCGGCCTGAACGTCGTGACGGGCTGGAACAGAAATGAATACACCCAGATGGACCTGTGGCCGGGTGCTGCCTTTTACAAGGAGCGCTATGACTACGCCGCCGAGTATCTGGCCGTGCTGGAGGACTTATGGACGACCGGGCATTGCGACAGAAAAAGCAAATATTGGAACCTTGAAGACTGCCACTGCTTCCCCACACCGGAGCATCCCATTCCCATCGTCAGCGCCGGCCAATCACCGGCCGGGATCAAGTTTTGCAATGACCATGCTGACCGACGGTTTGTCTTTGGCCACCCCGACGTGCTGGACGAGTTGGAGCAGCGACTCAAATCGGGTAGCCGCGCCAACTATGGCACTTACATCCTGATGCACCTGATTGTTGAAGAAACAGATGCAAAGGCAAAACAGGTCGGCGAAGAGATCATCCGTCGGGCCGATACGGTCGCCATTTCCAATATGATCTCCAGCGCACAACTGGATACCAACAAGGGCGGCTCAAGCGAAAAACACGCGGCCTCGCTGGGTAAATCTATGGAAGAAGGCAACCCAGCCTTCAGTATCATTCCGGTCGTCCACGGCTCGGCGCCAACGGTGGCGGCAAAGCTTGACGAAATTGCGGAACGAACCGGTGCCGACGGCTTCATGTTCAGCTGGAATGATTTCGAATCCGGCATCCGCACCTTCGGCCAGGACGTTCTGCCCCGCCTGAATTGCGGCTGAACCGGCGCCAGCTCATGCGGTAGCTGGCGACGACAGATAGGGCGCCAATCGGTCCAGCGCTTCGGTGAGCTGATCAGGCGTTTGCGCGAAGCACAGGCGGAACCAGCCGGGCTCCGGCGCGAAAAACGCATCGCCCGGCGCGAGGCCGACCCGTGCTCTTTCGATCAGCATGCGGGCGACGGCCACCGAATCATCAACATCCGCCACATGGAAGAATGCATAGAACGCGCTGTCAGGCACCGGGCAGGTGACCGCCTCATATGCGCGGAGGGCGTTGCACACCTGATCCCGCGCGTCGCGATAGAGGATGTTCGTGTGATTGACGAAATCTTCTCCCTCGCCCAGTGCAACAACGCCCGCCCGTTGGGCATAGGGTGGTGCGCAGGAAATGGAGAACTCGGCAATCTTCTCGACGACCGGTGTAAGACTGGGTGGCAGCGTCAGCCAGCCAAGCCGCCATCCCGTCATCGCCCACGACTTGGAGAACGAGTTGACAACAATCAACCGGTCTTCCGGCGCGGATGCCTCAAGGAACGACGGCGCTGCCTTGCTCCCGTCATAGACAAGACGGCCGTAAACCTCATCCGAGATCAGCCAGGTCCCGCGCTCGCGCAGCACCCCCATGATCCGCTTGACCTCAGCGGCGCTCAACATGAAGCCTGTCGGGTTGGACGGCGAATTGAGGAGCACTACCTTTGCCCCCTCAACTGCAGCCAGAAACGCCTCGACGTCGAGCGACCACTTACCGTTGCGCACCTCAAGCGGATGCGTGATCAGGCGCGCGCCCTGCATCGTCGGAATGCCCAGCAAATTCGGATACGCGGGCGTAAGGGTTGCCACCGTGTCGCCTTCGTTGAGCACGGACTGGAAAGCGAGGTTGAGCGCGTTACCGCCCGAGACGGTCACCGCGATCCGTTCCGCCCCGATTTCGCAACCGTAGAGGCCGGACATATAGGTGGCGATAGCTTCTCGCAAATAAGGCCGACCGAGGCCTTCGGCATAAAAAGTTTCGCCATTGGCCATAGACTGCGCCGCCGCATCGCAAATGAACTGCGGCGTCGGCTGGTTGGGCTCGCCAAACCAGAGCGGGATCAGACCTTCGAGCCCCATGGCATCGTTCGCCAGCACACGGGTGATCGATGGCGCCACATCAATGGCGCGGCTCTGGAGGCCCTCTATCGCGCGTTTATTGGTCATCGTAAATTCACCATTGGAACTGGCACCTTCAGGAGTCGGGCCCGACGGCCGGAATCTCTGCCCCCGGCTTTCGAAACTCAGGAGTCCAGAATATCAGGCCAACGCCGTAAGGCTATAAATTCGCATGCTTCTGTCAATTTGCATGACGGTTCGCGCACACATGAGGTACCATCCAATCTGGCTACTTCAATATAGGCTGCCGCACGCTGCCGGCCATGCCGCAGCGGCAGATCGAGATTCTAAATTGACACCCAATACGACCAAGAGCATTCAATTCGCCCAGCATTGGCGAAAACATGCCATTCGAATATTTCTGATCATCTACCTGGCCGTGATGCTGTTTTCGCAATCACGCTGGTCGCCCGAGACACCGGTTCACCAGGCGCTGCAAATTGCCGGTATCGCACTGATCATCATCGCTATATTGGGCCGGACCTGGTCAAGCCTCTACATCGGAGGACGCAAGAACGCGCAGCTTGTACGCACCGGGCCTTACTCGCTTGTGCGTAACCCGCTCTACACGTTCAGCTTCATGGCAGGGATGGGAATTGGGTTGCAGCTTGGCAGCGTTTTGTTTGGGCTTGCCACGGTTGCTATCCTGATGACCGTGTTTTGGCCCGTGATCATGAAGGAAGAAGATCATCTGGGTCATTTGTTTGGAAACGCCTATGCCGACTACCGAAAAGAGGTGCCCCGCTTCTGGCCCCGGCTTACGCAACTACGCGTAAGCTGGCGTGGTGTGGAGAGCCTGGAAGTTCGACCGGCGCTGGTCGTTCGCACTTTCGTGGAGGCTTCACTTTTCCTGCTGGCAATTCCCATCATCGAGGGCATCGAAGCGGCACAGGCTGCAGGCTGGGTCGCGGGCGTGATCAAACTTCCTTTTTAGAGGCGCGTTGCCTCAGTTCATCGATCTCGAAATTGTCGTCACGGCACGAAATTGCTACGCTGATGCGCGGAACCGACGGCCAACTGGGGAATGTCGGCTTATACTAAAGAGGGATGCAGGAATGGAAATCGAGGGTCGTACCAACCACCCTATTTTCATTGAAGATAATCCCTTGAATCTCATTTAGGCCACGGGTCGACAGTCAGCAATGACGTATAAATGTCCGTCGTCATATAAATTGGGACAAATTCGGAGCTGATCTAAAGG
>JABJCZ010000421.1 GCA_018668475.1 Alphaproteobacteria bacterium
CTGGCCGCTGGCCATAGCGGCATCCGCGCCGCGGGCGGCCTCCATCGCTTCGTCAGCTTCGAGCGAAATAAAGCAGTTGAGGTTGGGTTGCACGGCTTCGGCGCGCTCAACGCATGCCCGCGTGACATCTTCGCTGGATGTTTCGCCGTTCTTGATGGCATCCGCGATGCCGACCAGATCATGACGGAGGATATCTGCAGCGTTCATGACTTGCGCTCCGCGGCCAGTTCTTCCAGCGTAATATTGAATAGGGTGGGCTCGGCCTCGAAACGGAGCCCTTGGGAGGCGTCGTCGACGGCATCCAGTAATTTTCCAATTGTGTTGGAAAGGGTCTGGGCGCGTTCTTCGGCAGGCACGCGGCCGAGAACATCCTCGGCCTGCAGCAATACGGTTTCCGGTCTCATTCTTGGCATTTCGATTCTCTCCCGCGGGTGCCTGACTGTGGCGTCTATTGATTGTACAACAGCGTATACATCAGCGATCCGGTCGTGCAATAAAAGAGCCTGATGTCCGGACAAATTAATGACCCTGAATCCGACGATTTGCAACGGTGATCATGGCAGAAACCGACTTGAACGACGATTTAACCCGCGCTTTTGCTGAAGACCTGACGCAGCTTGGTGGTGGCGACCTGTCGGCGACTGATCGGGAACAGATCAGCCGGCTGATTCTGGATCATCTTGGGGTCTGTTTGCGAGGCAGTGATTTGCCGTGGGGGCGCTCATTGGTTGAGTGGGGCGCGCGCATGCGGGGCAACGGGCCATGCGTCGTTTTTGGGGCCGGCTACAAGTCTGTGCCGGCAGTTGCCGCGCTGATTAACGCGACCGCAGCTCACGGGATGGAGCTGGATGATACCCATGACAGTTCGGTAACGCATCCTGGCGCAGTCGTCATCGCCACCGCACTGGCGGTCGGCACGTCGGAAGAGCGCAGCAGCGGTGACATAATGGCGGCAATTGCGGCGGGTTACGAAACCATGGGCCGTATTGGCAGGGCTACCGGTGCCGCCGATATCATTGAGCATGGTTTCCATCCCACGGCTCTGTTTGGCGGATTTGGTGCGGCGACCACAGCGGCTAAGCTAATGGGGATGGACGCGGAACGCCTGACCCGGGCGTGGGGCCTGATGCTATCCATGGCCGGTGGCTCCATGCAGTTCTCGCAGGATCCCGTTGGCACCACAGTCAAGCGGTTGCATGGCGGCTATGGCGCCCACAACGGGACCATGGCGGCTGAATTTGCGCGCCTTGGCATCGATGGGCCGTCCCAGGCGTTCGACGGTGTTTATGGCCTGTGCAACATATTCGGGCGCAGTCCGGATGTCAGCGAACTTACCAACGAGCCGGATGCGCCACTTGAGATCCACAATATCAGTTTGAAGCCCTACCCCTGTTGCAGGCTGTTTCATTCCACCATCGATGCGTTGCGGGATGTGACGGCCGGTTTCACGGTGCCTGCCGAGCAAATCTCCGCCATCCGCATCGGTGGGCCCGAGATTATGGTCACGCAACATATGATGCGCCGGCCAACATCGGTTATGGCCGCGCAGTACAGCCTGCCCTTTACGATGGGCGCCAGCCTAGCCTTTGAGCCCAGTGATTATGCCGCCTATGAGGAAAACAACCTCAACAACGCCGCAATTCTGGATGTCGCAGACAAGGTTGAAGCCGTATCGGACGCCGATCTGGACGCTGTGTTTCCGGCACATTTCGGGAGCTGGGTTGAACTGGTTGCGCATGACGGCTCGGTACGCCGGGCCGATGTACTCGATAGCTATGGGACGCCGGCAAGACCAATGCCCGTGAGTGCAATCGAGGAGAAAGTGGCCGGTCTGATCGCACCGCTGGCGGACGCCCCGGATGTTTCGCAAATAGCCGCCAGAGTTGCGGCCTTCTGCGACGAAGAGGCGGGCGGCCTGGAGAATCTCGTAAACCTTTTTCATCAGGACGGCTGATGGGCCGGGCTGCCACTTAGTCGAGATTAATTTTCAATTCGAATGGACGGTATGAAATGAGTGAGAGAGACCTTGTTGGCGATAGCAGCCGTGTTCTGGATACGCTGGCAGATGGCGGTGTCGGAATTATTCCACTGGATGTTGCCTACGCGATCATCGGCAATTCGGAGGCTGCGATTCGCAAGATTTTTACGGCGAAAAATCGCTCTTTTGAAAAACCAAGCGGCATGTTCAGTAATTGGGACCTGTTCAACGATATTCAGATCGTCGGACAGAAGGAGCGGGACATGGTCCGCTGCGTGACGATCGACAACAATTTACCCATGTCGAGCGTCGCCCCGTTTAAAGCCGATCACCCGATGTACAAGAACGTTGATCCGTTCGTTCTCGCCAACTCATCCAAAGCCGGTACCATCGATATGCTGATGAATGCAGGTGAAATTCACAACGAATTGACCCGGCAGAGCATGGAGCGGGGCGTGCCGGTATTCGGATCGTCGGCCAATACATCGTTGCAGGGCAGCAAATACAGGCTTGAGGACATCGAGGCGCCGGTACGTGAGGCCGCTGACCTTGAGTTGGATTATGGTTTGTCCAAGTACCATAACCCCGAAGGTCGTTCGAGTTCGATCATTGATCTGCGTGACTTTAAGACCATTCGTGTCGGCGTCTGTTACGACCAGATTTGCGATCTTCTGTTGAAGAATTTTGATGTGGACCTGAAAGCTATTGGGACAGCCGGCGAACGGGCTGCGCTCGCCTGATCCACTTGTCTACGTGAGCGAAAAAAAAGGCCGCCCTGCGAAGGGCGGCCTTTTGTATTTTCGGGTAACTGGAGGCGCGGCTTATTCCGCAGCAGCTGATGAAGCCTTGGCCTTTTCGCGGCGTGCCTGCGATTCATACCAGCTCATGATGCGCCCGCCGAGCTTCAAGCCAGTCTGTGTTTCCGCGACGCCAATGGCTGCGCGCAAGCCGTCCATCTCGATACCTGTTTCAAAGCCGCTCTCATTGAGCATGAAAACGAGGTCCTCGGTCGCGAGATTACCCGAAGCGCCCGGTGCAAAGGGGCAGCCTCCGAGCCCGCCGATTGAACTGTCAAACTTGCGAATGCCGCATTCCAGCGCAGCCCAGGTCAACACCAGTCCCATGCCACGTGTATCGTGAAAGTGGCCAGATAGCATATCGGCGCCATAGCGCTTGGCGAGAGTCTCAAAGAGAAACTTCACCTGCGCCGGGTTGCCACCGCCTGTGGTGTCGGACACCACCAGTTCATCAGCGCCTGCATCGGCCATCTTTGCAGCGATATCAAACACCACTTCCGGCGCCACATACCCTTCAAAGGGACAGTGAACGGCGGTCGAGATGTAGGACCGTGCTCGATAACCCTCGCGCTTGGCACGTTTGATGACAGCGATGTTGACGCCAATGGCCTCATCGAGGGTCATATTAATATTTTTGCGGTTCATAGTGTCCGTTGCGGCAAGAACCAGTGCGACGGTCTTCGCCCCGGCCCCGATGGCACGCTCATACCCTTTTTCATTCGGCACCAACGCTTCATAGCTGACGCCTTTGTCTAAAGGCAGACCAGCAAAGACGTCGGCTGCATCTGCCATTTGCGGCACCGCTTTGGGTGAGACAAAGCTGGTTGCTTCTACCGAGCGAACCCCCGCAGCGATGAGCGCATCCAGAATGGCCAATTTGCCTTCCGTTGGCACATGTTTCGGCTGGTTTTGCAGGCCGTCGCGCAGGCCAACTTCATTGACGATAACTTTGTTGGACATGTGAACTCTCCTCAATGTGTCTTGTGCCTGACGGGGTTCAGGCGATAGCGCCCTGGCTTTTCAATTTTTCAATTTCATCGTCGCTCATGCCGACGAGGGATTTCAGGACATCATCGGTATGCTGGCCCAGCAATGGGGGAGGGGCATAGTCCTCCGCTGGTGTGTCGCTCAACTTAACAGGATTGCCTGGCATTTTCACTGACCCGCCCTCGGGGTGCGCAACGTCAACAACCATATTGCGTGCAAGGATCTGCTCATCGGTAAGTGCATGGGCCAAATCGTTGACCGGAGCGCAGGGAATCCGGATGGCCGCCATTTTTTCGAGCCAATGGTCACAGCTTTCCGTTTTCAGCAATTCCGTGATCTTGCTCTCAATGAGCTCCTTTGCGGCGAGGCGCTGCGGCTGCGTCGCGTAGTGCTCGCCGATGAGCTCCTCAATCCCGAACATGTCCGCCAGGCGAGCCCAGGCTTCATCGGTAATGACAGCGATTATCAGCCAGCGGTCTTTGGTCGGGTACGTGTTGTAGGGCACATGGACAAAGTGCGAATTGCCAATCGGCCCGGGCACTTCGCCAGAGAGGAAATGCATCGTTGCCATGTAGTTGACCAGCGAGAGCTGGCAATCCTGCATGGATATATCGATATGCTGACCCTTGCCGGTCAGCGTTCGGGCGTGCAACGCGGTTAGCATGCCGACGGTCGCAAACATGCCGCCGCCAAGGTCGCCGATCGGAATACCGGCGCGTGTCGGCGGGCCGTCCTGCTGACCTGTGATCGACATGCCGCCCCCATAGCCCTGGGCAACCAGATCAAATGCGGGGCGGTTAAAGGCCGGTCCGCTTTCGCCAAACCCGGTCACCGTGCAAGTAATGATCATCGGGTTTATCTTGGACAGATCATCGTAATGCACCTGCAGGCGTTTTGTGACGCCGGGGCTGAAATTTGACACCACAATGTCAGCCTTCTTGACCAGCTCATAAAAGACAGCTCGTCCTTCATCGCTCTTGAGGTCAATGCAGACGCTTTCCTTGTTGCGATTGAGGGTGAGAAAGTAAGCGCCCATCCCGTTCAATGAATTGTTCGGGTCCTTTGCAAGCAGGCCTCTGGTCAACTCACCTTTGCCCGGGGGCTCCACCTTGATGGTGCGTGCGCCCAGGTCCGCCAGCAACATGCCGGCGAAAGGGCCTGACAGCATATGGGTCAGATCAAGGATGACGACGTCGGACAGGGGCTTCATACGGGCCGCTCCAAAATACCAGTGAGATTAGAAATAGTTAGGAAAAATTGTTCGGACAATTTACGGTGAATGTACGATACCGTCAACGAAACCGCTCATGTTGGCGGTAATTCACAATAGAATAACGACGCTATATAACCGGAACGAGGCGAGCGGAATGACCGACCAGATTTATAACGAAATTGGCTATGGCGACCGGACAATTGGCTTTGGCCAGCGCCCTGGAATTGTGGTGATCGATTTTCAGGTTGCGTTTACCGACAAGGACGGACGGTTTTCGACCGATCTCGTGCAACGGGCGGTGAATAATACCTCGCGCGTGCTGGAAGTCGCTCGCAGCGCCGGCGTGCCTATCGCGAACTGCTATACGGCCTATCATTCCGAACGCGACATGCCGCATTGGAAGATCGGCCCTGTGCATGAAGATTTTTACTATGGTCATCCATGCACTGCCATGGAGCCGCGCACTACGGACGACAATTACGATTTCGTCTTTTGCAAGAGCGCACCGTCGATCTTCTACAACACGCCGGCCAATACGCTCTTCACCAAGCATGGTGTTGATACGATGATTGTAACCGGGTGCATGACAAGCGGCTGTGTGCGCGCATCCATCATTGATTCGTTTTCAGGCGGGTATCGGACAATCGTGCCTGAAGAC
>JABJCZ010000422.1 GCA_018668475.1 Alphaproteobacteria bacterium
CGTTATTTCCGCCGCCTTTGTGCAGCTGACCGGTGGAGTGCAGGAAACGCGGGCCAAAACCCAGCGTTACGGCGCGGCCGGTCTTGTTGTTGATGGCGCGGCGCAGGGCATCCAGCCTGGCGAAGGTTTTGTCGTTGCGGGGCAGGTAAGCGTTGATGGCGATGTAATCGCCGGCCTGGGCTGCCGGGTTCCGTTCAAGCGCCTCGTTCAGGGTGATCTGCGTCGCATCGTTTTCCACCGGATCCGCAACTTCGAGATACCGCATGACACGGATCTCACCGGTATCACGATCGATCTCGGCCCGGATGTCATGTTCCTGGCCATATTTGCGTTTGGCGGCATGCGTAATTGCCTGCTCCATGGCCTCAAGCACCAGCTCAGGCTCAATCGATTTCTCTCGCGCGACGGCATCCGCTACCTGGAGCATCTCAAATCGCGCCAATCCTGCCATTTCGGTTGCCATGGGTCCTATACCCGCCTTTCTAGCTGCGCCGCTTCAATCAATTCATCTGTCAGCACAAGCTTGGCTGACTTGATGAGGGGGAAAGGAAGCGACGCCTTGTCTCCATCCACCACAATAAGAACGTTGTCCCCGTCGACGCCAAGTAGCGCACCGCGAAACCGGCTGCGCCCATCGACGGGATGTTGCATTTCAATTTTCGTTTCAAAACCCGAGAAACGGTCAAAATCATCCAACCGGGTCAAGGGGCGGTCAATACCGGGGGAACTGACCTCCAGGGTGTAATGGCCCGAGATCGTATCCTCGACATCGAGTAACGCTGATATGGCCGTGCTGGCGTTCGCGCAGTCATCCACGGTGAGCTGCTCGCGATCACTTCGCTCGATCATGACTTGCAATGTTCGGGTCTGGCTGCCGGTTAGGCGCGTACGTACGGTATCGTAGCCGAGCGACTCAAGCGACGGCGCGATTAGCTCCTCGATGCGACGGGTGATTTCCATTCCGGACCCGCATCGTCAGAACGCTGGCTTAAAAAACAAAAAAGTGGGCGCGGCGCCCACCTCAATAAACAACAGCAAAGGCCTTTCCCTCATTTAGACGCCGGTAACATACTTCGCTTACCACCATCGCTTCAAGAGGCATTCTCAAGAGATTTCAGGATGTTCCCGCCGGCCACGCTTGTAAGTGAGGTAAACGGGATGCCTCCCGGCCGCCAATGCCTTGGCTTCATAGCGCGTTCCCGGCCAGTCATCCGCCCGCCCGGCCCAGTCCACCGCCCGGCGTGCAGTCCACTCAAGTGCTGGCGTCCGTCCAAGATGCATCAATATCCATTGGGCATAGGACAGATCATCAGTCGCGACACGCAACATGCCGCCATCGACCAGTATTCTCGCAAACTGGCCGACGGTCGCGGGATTGATGATCCGGCGCTTGTGATGCTTTTTCTTGGGCCAAGGGTCAGGAAACAGGACAAACAGGCGCTCGATGGAGGCGTCCGGCAGTGCCTCAAGCAACACCCGGGCATCGTCTGTATAAAGGCGGACGTTGTTCAGTCGGTCCTCGTCAATCTTCTGACACAGAGCGGCCACCCCGTTGACGAAGGGCTCGCATCCGATAATACCAATGTCGGGGTTTGCCGCCGCCTGCCACGCCAGATGCTCACCGCCACCAAATCCGATTTCGAGCCAGACCGCCCGAATTGACCCAGAAAACAACTCGGCAGGCACCAGCGTGGCGCGTGCCGATTCCGTCAATTCAATGGCGATATCTGGCAACAGGTTTTGCAGATGCGCCTGGCGGCCGGCCCGCAACTTATGGCCGTGCCGCCGACCATAGAACTGCCGTCGACGTTCCATGGTGCCTGAAGATTACCCGCAGGCGGAACGGAGATCGTCAACCAGATCCGTGCGTTCCCACGAAAACCCGCCGTCGGCATCCGGCTGGCGCCCGAAATGGCCATAGGCTGCGGTGCGCGCATAGATCGGCCGACGCAGGTTCAACTTGTCACGGATGCCCCGCGGCGAGAGGTCCATGACCTCTTGCAACGCTTCGGCGATGCGGCTCTCACTAACAGAGCCTGTACCGTGGAGATCAACATAAACCGACAGCGGCTTTGAGACCCCAATGGCATATGCCAACTGAATGGTGCAACGGTCCGCAAAATCTGCCGCGACAACATTCTTCGCCAGATATCGCGCCGCATAGGCCGCCGAACGGTCCACTTTCGTCGGGTCCTTGCCAGAAAATGCGCCGCCACCGTGCGGCGCAGCACCGCCATATGTGTCGACAATGATTTTGCGACCAGTCAAACCGCAGTCACCATCCGGGCCACCAATGACAAAGCGACCCGTCGGATTGACGTAAAATTCGTCTTCCGGGCACATCCACCCGTCCGGCAGCACGTTGGTCACATGGGGGCGCACAATCTCTCGAACTTCTTCCTGGGAGAGCGTGGCGGAATGCTGGGTCGAGACGACCACCGAGGCGGCGCCCACGGGCTTGCCGTTTTCATACCGCAGCGTTACCTGGCTTTTTGAATCCGGCAACAACCCTGGTTCAGCGCCTGAATGACGGGCTTCGGCCAGGCTGTGCAGAATCGCGTGCGAATAGTGGATCGGCGCAGGCATCAGCACGTCGGTTTCGCGGCAGGCATAGCCAAACATGATCCCTTGGTCGCCCGCGCCCTCATCCTTGTTGCCGGCAGAGTCCACACCCATCGCAATATCGCCGGACTGCGAATGCACATAGACATCAACATGAGCCTTGGCCCAGTGAAACCCGTCCTGTTCGTAGCCGATCTGTTTGACGCATTCCCGCGCCACGTCTTCGAGCATGTCGTTGGTGATGGAGGCTGGGCCGCGAACCTCACCAGCCAATACGATCCGATTGGTGGTGACCATAGTCTCGCAAGCCACGCGTGCTTCAGGTTCCTTGCTCAGATAGGCATCGACAACCGCATCGGAAATACGGTCACAGACTTTGTCTGGATGGCCTTCAGAAACCGATTCGCTGGTAAACAGGTAGCTCGACTGCGACACAGGCATCTCCCCAAATAGGCTCAAGATGGATCCGGGTTTATCCCGCATCACTATTGCTTCAAGTCCGCGCCAATGACGCAGCGGAGCCTGTCTTTAGGAGAAATGCGAAGTTGCGGTCAAGAACTTCGTGACCAAAGCCCGAAATTTCCTGCGCTGGTGATCAGCTTTCGCCATCGCCAGCGGCGCTGTTGCCCAGCGCTTTGACCATCTCAAAGACGCGCTTACGGACGGTTCCATCAGAAATTTTGTAGTACCCACGCACCAATTCGAGGGTTTCGCGCCGAGCCATGGGATCAGCCTCAAAGGCTGGGCCCGGAACTTCACCAAGACCCAATGCCGGCTCACCCTTGCGGCGTGGCTGGGCGGCGACAGCCACCTCATCCGACACATCGTCGAAGAAATACGATACCGGCACATCAAGCACTTGCGACAATTGCCACAACCGGCTGGAACCGATGCGATTTGTGCCGCGCTCGTATTTTTGTACCTGCTGGAAGGTCAACCCGATGGCATCACCGAGCTTTTCCTGGCTCATTCCCAGTAAAGTGCGCCGCAATCGAACCCGCTTGCCGACGTGAATATCAATTGGATTGGGGTTGAGTGCCATTATAGATGCCCTATCTGATGGTTGAGATAACCCGCCAAGTGCCGCCAACCCCGAAACAAAAACGCCATGAGATGGTGATTGTTTTCGACGCCAACAATCGCTTAATAGGCGCAAAACTAAACACTGTCAACACCGTGGCGCAGCCTTTACCGCAACGTATTGAAATCATAAAATATAATCCCACGTTGCAGGAAATTGTACCCGAATTAATTCATTCGTCTACGCCTTAATACGTACACGCATACGCAACCGCCCGCTGCTGATGAAGAACATACACAAGCAAACAGCCAACCCGATAACGAGCATCCAGTCTCCAAGCGCGGCGTAGGGTGTCCGGCCAGCAAGCGGCGGCGGGAGCGGCGCATCAATAACCCCCGCACGGTCCATGCCCAGTTTGGTTTCAATCCGACCAAATGAATCGATAACCGCTGAAATGCCGGTATTGGCGGCGCGAATTAGCGGTAGGCCCTCTTCAACGGCACGCATCCGAGCGGATTGAAAATGGTGGTGCGGGCCTGCTGTCCGACCAAACCAGCCATCGTTCGTTACATTC
>JABJCZ010000461.1 GCA_018668475.1 Alphaproteobacteria bacterium
CTACTACAATAAGTCCCAATATAGCCATTAAGCCTACTGCAAAAACTAACACAATAACTGCTGACAATGTTCCTTTTAAATCTTTCATTTCTTTTTCATCTCCTATGGCATCCACTTCGGCTTCTTAATCTTCGGTGGTTTAATGGGTGGAATTAACTTCTCAATTGGTGCTACTACATTGTCTACAATTGGAGTTACTACGTGGTCTACAACTGGTGCTACTACATTGTCTACAATTGGAGTTACTACATTGTCTACAACTGGTGCTACTACATTGTCTACTACAGTCTCTCCAACATCATATACAGGGTCAACATCAACTGTTACTGTGCCGCCTGTTTTAACACCAACAAGTAGTGCTAAATTAACATCAGCACCTATAGTAATTGGTTTGCTATCTTTGTTCCAATCAGGAACTTGATAACCACCACCAATCTTTGCGCCTACTTGTGTACCTACACTTACCGAGGTATCATTAGTGACTGCTAGTCCAAGTGATTCATTTGTGTAGTAAGTCTTACTACCCACACCTGCTTTCGCACCTGCGATAGCGCCACCTTCAAACCAAGCACCGTCAGTTCCGACATTTGCTGTACCACCTGCCCATGCGTATACTTCTGCATATGCATATAGTTCAGTGCCAACTGCGTGGTCACCATTTTGATATTCTGCTTTAAGTGCCACTTCTGCACGAAGTTTTGCTTCTGCTACTGCTTCAATGTATAGGTTGCCATCTCTGTATCCAACACCATACTTTGCACTAGCATTTGCTTCTGCTTTCATAAGGGCTTCACCAGTCAACACACCACCGTTAGGGTCTGTCCACTCACCTTTAGCATTTACATAGATACCAGCACCTGCACGAGCCTCGCCGTTTAAACTAGTATCTGTATTATCAGTACCTGCTCCGGCGCCGGCATCTGCTTTTATATCTGTATCCATGTTACTTCTCCTTTTGAGTATTTTTCTTTTTCTTCTTTTCTTTTATACGGTCTTTTTTTAACTGCTTAAGTTCTTCAGGAGATAAATGTCGTATATATCCCATTTATCTTCTGCGAATAGCCTCATGGAAGGCTACTGTCTTTTCAAGTTTTTTTATTCGTTTAGTTAACTGTTCGATTTTCTCTAACAGTTCTTTAACTGTCTTCTCTAATCTATCTGTCATATACTATTTTTTAACTTTAAACTTTTTTAACATTTCCTGAGACTTTAAATCTTTATTAGTGCCTCGTGGCTTCTCGGCCGTTTTTGCATTCTTAGGAGCCTTGGTCTGCACCTCCTTAATAGGCTTCTTAGTAATTGCTTTTTCTGTACTCTTATTTATTTTTTTACCTTTACCAGACAAATATGCTGGTGCGTATGTTGCCGGGTCTACTCCTTTGCCAAAGAATAGTTCTGTCAATGATGGTAATTTGAACATATTATTTCTCCTTTATTGATAAAAACTCACCAGACTTTATACGCTTTACTGTGTCTTCAAACATATCATAGATACTTATCTGAAGGTAAACTCTGGTTCGGTCGTCATTCCTTACTCCGTGAACTCTTTCTGTGTCCATTAAAGTAGGATGTATAGTTGAATATTCGCATGTTCCTAGATAGAATTCTTCATCGTGTCCTGGAGCCATTGCTTGTTCGTCGGTGTGTACTAGATGTGCATCTTCTCCTAGAATTTCATCAGCATAGAAATCTAATCCTTTTCCGCCATCTGTCGGTAATATAGGAATCATTATTACAGACTTACGAGAAAAATCTGTATGCGGATGAAACTCGAAATGAGGTTGATAAACTGTTATTGCTATATTTCCATTTCCTATTTTCTTTTTTACTGGATTGAATTGTTCTACTATTTCTGATATTTCTGGATAATCAAGGAATTCTTTCCCTTCATGGTTATCCTTATCTAATTTAATAGAACTGAATAAACCTTTAGTCGCTCTATTTCTAATCTCTGAATAATCTACTGATAGATGTTTAACCCTATTATAGAAGTCTTCTAATCGTTGTCGGTCATAAGTAATCTCTTTCATCTCGTATATTCTGTCTTCAAACATTATTCTTTCTCCGTATTGAAGGATATATCACCTGGATATATCGGTATCATTGCACCTGGTTTACGTTTTGGTATCTTACTATCTGCACTACTTACACAACTTTCACTGATGCAAACTCTTGGTTTGTCAAATAGTTTAAAGCCACTCTCTACATATCCTAATGGTTCATCAGCACAACTATATGAACGCTTAATAGACCCATCTGGTTCTCTGATAATGATACCTTTAAACCCACTCGTACATTCCCATCCCTTAAACTTATTAAAGTTAAAAGCATTGAAACGTTCTGCTTGGTCCATATACCATTTCTTGCCCTTGCTATCTTGGAATTCTACTTGCATAATAGGTGGTACTGATTTATCATCACCATTCTGTGCATCCATTTTCCACATACCTATCTTAGGCTTAGGTCTCACAACTTTTATTCCAGTTTCTTCTTGTAGGGTTGTTGTGTAATCACGCTGAGGCATTCCATTACGCATAGTTTTTAATTGGTCATCTGTGTAACCGTGTACTACGAAAGACGCAGTTGGGTCACTCTGTGGTTTTAGTGTAACATTTATGCCACGATTGTGAAAGTACATTGCATTTTCCCAATCTC
>JABJCZ010000423.1 GCA_018668475.1 Alphaproteobacteria bacterium
AACGGTCCCGGTTTGCCTGCCGGCGATCTTGGATATTTCCATGTATCTGTTCGTCAACGCCATGACTACGGTTTCCGCCGTCGTGTTTCTGTATTCGCCGGATACGGCGCTGGCCTCGGTCGCCATGCTGAATATGGATGACGCCGGCGACACCGCATCGGCTGCCGCCATGGGTATGTTGATTGTCGGCACGGCCGCCGGTGTGCGCCTTGTTCACATGCTGCTCAGCCGCGGTCTGCTTCGCCGCACCCAGGCTTGGCGATACAGATGACCATGCCCAAAACGTTTGCCTTTTCCCGCGTTCATGGACGGCGTTCATATCGCAAGATGTGACGAAATGTAGAGCGAAAGACCGTAACAATTAACGTAAATTTCTCTGAATGGATTCCCGCACAATTTTCTCTCGGTGACGAGATGATATTTGCTGTCGGTGATGTTCATGGCTGCGGGGATGAACTTGGCGCGTTGCTTTCCGCCATCGCGGAAACTTCAGCAGAGATAGATCATAAAAAGCGCTTGGTCTTTCTCGGTGACGTTATTGACCGCGGGCCCGGAAACATTGCCGCCTTGAAATTGTGGGCAGAGCCCACAGGAAATTGGGGCGTCGACAAAATTGACCGTCTCATGGGAAATCATGAGCAGCTCCTTTTACTCGCGATGGCGAATTCCCCGCATTCGCAGAAAGCCGAAGTAATGTGGCTGAGCGAGGCCATTGGTGGTGGCGCCCTTCTGGGCGAGATGCAGGCCGCCGCGGCTGGCATCCAAGTACACTCCTACGCGGCGCTATTTCGGGAAGCTTTAGGCGATCGCGTTTTTGATCTCTTCAAGAGAATGGCCTCGCATGTCGAAGTTGGGAACGCAATATTTGTGCACGGCGGGCTCGACCCAAACGAAGATGCCGCCGAGTTTCTTTCACGCCCCTGGCAATCGTTCACGGAAGCCGGGTGGGCCTGGGTGCATAGCGAGTTTTTACAATGGCAGGGCGGGTTCAACGGCAAAATCGTCGTTCATGGCCATACCCCGCCGCATAAGCATCGGGAATTGACCGGGCAGGACGACCCGCACGCGCTTGCCTACAGTCGTCTCGGCCTTGATGGCGGGACAACGCGGACCGGGATCGTGACAGGCGCACAAATCGAGACCGGCCGATATCGCATTCTGCGCGCAGGTCATCCATCCAAGTTGCAGTGACTGCCCCTTGGTGAACCCGTTTTGATATCTCGTTTCGGACGAAAGCCGGCGCCAATTCGGGTCATGGACATATTCTAATCAGCCGCGGCCCGCTTCGCCGACCCGAGACTTGGCACTGCAAGTAATTTGCCGGTCAACTTCAATAAATCCAGAGGTGCCCAGACAAAATTTTTCTTAAATTAAGTGTATTTTCTTGTGGTAAATTGCCCGTTTTTGACCGATATTGTGATCATCAATTTTGATCGACAATCGCGCCAGATTCCCGATAACAGGAGACGCAACGTGACACTGACCCCCAATGATCCCCGGCTGCTGACACCGGGCCCCCTGACCACTTCTCACGAAACCAAAGAAGCCATGCTTCATGACTGGGGCTCACGTGATCAGGCGTTCATTGATACCACCGCGCGCGTTCGCCAAAAGTTGCTAGAGATCGCCAACGC
The DNA here is from genome assembly GCA_018668475.1 of Alphaproteobacteria bacterium. Lineage (GTDB taxonomy): Bacteria > Pseudomonadota > Alphaproteobacteria > UBA828 > UBA828 > JABJCZ01. The sequence goes on from JABJCZ010000423.1 coordinate 1,635, forward strand.
AACGGACACCCACGTCTGCGTTCCCTTGCAGGGCAGCGGCACCTTTGTCGTCGAGGCGGCGCTGTGCACGTTGATCCCTCGGGACGGCAAGGCACTCATTTTGATTAACGGCGCCTACGGCAAACGGATGACGAAGATCCTCGATTACGTCGACCGTGCCTATATCATCCAGGAAACCCTGGAAGACACGCCCCCGGATATCGCCGCCTTGGATGCCGCGCTGAAAGCTGACAGCGCCATCACCCACGTTTTGATCATCCACTGCGAAACAACATCCGGCATTCTCAATCCGATCAGGGAAGTCGCCGACGTTGTGAAAGCACACGGCCGTTCGTTCATCATTGATGCCATGAGCGCCTTCGGCGCCGTGCCGCTTGAT
>JABJCZ010000424.1 GCA_018668475.1 Alphaproteobacteria bacterium
CATATTGCAGCGCCAGCGGGTCACGGGCATCGGGCTCAGCCATTACAGTCAGCATCAGGGCGGCGTCGGCGACAGTGCGGGTCATCGGCCCGACATGCGACAGGGTGCCAAATGGACTGGTGGGGTAAACCGGCACGCGGCCGGCGCTGGCCTTGAACCCGACAATGCCGCTGAAGGCCGCCGGAATCCGCACCGACCCACCACCGTCTGTGCCGATGTGCAGCGCGCCCATGCCAAGAGCTGCCGCAACTGCCGCGCCCCCGCTGGATCCGCCTGGCGTATGGTTGTGATTCCACGGGTTGCGCGTAATCCCCGTAACCAGATTATCCGTGACGGCTTTCCAGCCGAACTCGGGGGTTGTTGTCTTGCCGACAATCACGGCTCCGTGCTCACGCAGCCGGGCAACAGACGGCGCATCTTCGTTCCAAGGCTGATTCAGATCAGTAGTACGGGAACCCCGAACTGTCGGCCATCCCTTGGTCAAAACAAGGTCCTTGACCGACACTGGCACGCCATCAAGCCGGCCGACAGGCTCTCCGCTGCGCCACCGCGCTTCAGATGCGCGGGCCGAGGCCAGCGTCGCCTCTGGTTCCATATGGCAAAACGCATTGACCTCAGGATCCAACGCCTTGATACGCGCGAGAACAGCGGTCGCAACATCGACGGGGGATTGCCACCCCGCAGCGTAGGCTTCGATCAATTCGGTGGCTGTAAACTGCCAAAGCTCGTCTGACATCGTTTCTTCTCCCGTCCCGGATCATGATCCAGCGCATTTTGGCGTTACTTGTCCACGCGTCAAAACTGCGGTGGCTCAACCCCGCTGGCCCTTAAATGCCGGAGCAGTTCCGCCTTTAATGCCTCCAGAATAGCGTCATCCGGCGCCTCACACCTGGCGACCAATACAGGCTGAGTATTGGAGGCACGCAACAGCCACCAACCGCCATCGCGATTTACCCGGACGCCATCAATACCGATAACGTCACCACCCTCCGCAGCTAAACGCTCCCGCACTTCCTCGACAACTTCGAATTTTCGGGAGTCAGAACAGTCGAAGCGAATTTCGGGCGTATTGACCAATCGTGGCAATGAGTCATGCAGCGCCGAAATCGACTGTTCTTCCGTGGCAATTACCGACAGCAGACGCAGGGCCGCGTAGAGCGCGTCATCAACACCGAACCAGCGATCCCCGAAAAAAATGTGCCCGCTCATCTCGCCCGCGAGCGGCGCCTTCAGTTCGGCCATCTTGTCTTTGATGCAGGAGTGGCCTGTCCGCCACATCAAAGGCGATCCGCCGAGCCGGGAAATTTCATCGAACAACGCCTGACTTGCCTTAACGTCAGCGATAATCGTTGCCCCGGGTCGATCGCGCAAAACGGGACGCGCAAGCAGCGCGATGATTTGGTCACCCCAGAGAATTCGGCCCTGCCCGTCGATCACGCCCAGCCGATCCCCATCCCCGTCGAAAGCGATCCCGATGTCGAGATTGTCGGCGTGCACTTGCGCCATGATCTGCTCAAGGTTTTCCGGCACGGTTGGGTCCGGATGATGCGACGGAAATGTGCCGTCGATCTCGCCGTTCAAAACAACATGCTCGCCGGGCAAATGTGTCACAAGTTTTTCGAGCACTTCACCGGTCGCCCCGTTACCAACGTCCCAGGCGACGCGCAACTTCGGCAAGGGTCCCGCGGCCGCGACCAGCGCCGATATATATTCGTCCTTGATTTCGACAGACCGGTCCGTCCCCTCACCGGCAACAAAGTCACCCGCTGCGGCAATGGTGCCCAGCGCCTGGATGGCGGCACCGTAGAACGGTTTGCCACCGACCATAAACTTGAAGCCGTTATAATCGGGCGGGTTGTGTGAGCCGGTGATCATGATACCGGCATCGCAGCCCATATCGTGAGTACCGTAATACAGCATCGGCGTCGGGCCGAGGCCGATACGTACAACGTCACAGCCAGATGCCTTCAGCCCCGCCACCAACTGCTCTTCAAGCGCTGGAGAGCTCAAGCGCCCATCAAAGCCAACGCAAACGGCATGTCCAGCAATACCATTGCGAGCCATCCAAGTCGCGAGTGAGCGACCCAGCACAAAAGCATCAACGCCGCTCAACGTGTCGCCAACGATGCCCCGAACGTCGTATTCCCGCAGCACACTGGAATGGAATTTGTGGCCTTTGCTCATGAAGCGTCGGTGCCTGTCGCCGCCACTGAGGCCAGCGGGCGCACACTCTGTCTGCCGATGCTGACGTATTGAAACCCGGCCTCGGCCATCTCATCGGGTCGATAAATATTCCGCAAATCCACAATGACGGGGCTCTTGAGCAACGCCCGCACCCGCGCCAGGTCGAGACCGCGAAATTCGTTCCACTCGGTCAGGATCATCAGTGCGTCCGCACCCTCCATGGCCTCGTAGGCGTTGTCGCACCAATTGATACCGCTGATGAGCGTCTTGGCCTCATCCATACCTTCAGGATCGAAAGCCTGAATGCGTGCGCCGGCATCAGCCAACGCCGGCAGAATATCAATGCTCGGGCTTTCTCTCACGTCATCGGTGTTCGGTTTGAAAGTAACACCGAGGACTGCGATGGTTTTGCCTTCAACGCTGCCACCGCATGACTGGATAACGCGATCCGCCATGCGCCGCTTGCGGTCTTCATTCACCTGAACGAC
>JABJCZ010000429.1 GCA_018668475.1 Alphaproteobacteria bacterium
CTTGAACTTATCCTTGTGATTTGCCGAAGAGATCTTGCCCACAAAACTGTATTGCATCCCCAGCACCTTGCCAACACGAGCAGTCCAATCACCATCTGGAGCTTCGTCAAAACCGATGATATCGAGTTTGTATGGCTTGAACATCTCGCCTATCTGTTCGGGGGTCGTACTTTTGCCGAATTCAACATTATAGGAAGCAACACGAACCACAACTGGCTTGTCATGTGTGGAAGCGGCAAGACAGAGCGTCGCACCGCACAAGCATGCAACAACGAGGGAGAAGAATTTAATGGGACTCATTCTAAGTTCTTTCTAATCAATCAATTTATTATCCACGCCACACTTTAACCGAAACAACTAGGGGCTTCGTTTTCAATTTCGAGTCTTCTTATCTTTCAAACTGACCAGTCTCCGATCACCGTGCTGCTTGTGTTTTCGGTTGATGCAGTGCAACTCCAACTCAGCCGATGTCTCAGTGAGCCTCATATCGACCCACCCATGCGCGAGACCTTTTCCAAAATAGTAACCGACTGCTGGTTGGTTAATGAGATGCAGATGAGCCCGTCGATCATGTTGCCACTCATGCGTATGGCCATACAAATAGGCTCTCGCATGCTCTCGTTCGCTAAGTAATTTCAACAGAGACGCCCCATCTTTCATGCCCCTAATAGGTCGCACACCTTGGTTGGGATACGGGTTGAAGTGACCAAAGATCAGCGCTGGCTTATCCGTTCGTTCGTCCAGTTGTGTGGCGAGCCAGTCCAACTGTTTGTCTCCTAGGACTCCTTTTCTTCCGGAATCCAACAAAACGAGATTCGCGTGCGGCAGTTCAATCACGTCCGCCTGAATGCCCATCTGCTCTCTCTTAAGGAACGGGATCGATTTCCATAGGTTCTCTCGATTGTCGTGATTTCCAATCGTCACATGAACAGTGATCCCCGCAGCACGAATCGGTTCAACCAGCCTGAGAAACTCTTTGTATTCCGCTTGTTTCCCACTACTGAACGCACAGTCGCCGTTGACGATCAAATGAACGGGTCGAGGATTAAGTGCAATGACGCTCATCGCCGCATCTGCGAGACATTGCGCCATATTTACACTCTCATGCGCGCCTTCACCGACGGGAGACCCAGGCCATTTCGTCCCAGGATAAACAAAATTTGGATCGCCACTAATGTGCGTATCCGCCAGCAAAGCCACTCGGTTTTGATCCAACGGAACCCGTTCACTATCCGCGGAAGCCATCGCGTGAGACGTTATTATTGCTGCGCCACCAAGAGCGAGCGAACCCCTTACAAATTGTCGCCGAGTGATTGGCGGAAGAATGATTGGCACCTTGAATCTCCTTGGGTTATGCAGAATTGAGATGAACCTCACAACGACCTCATTGCCGCACTCTCTTTAAGTTTTGCAATCACCGAACCGCGACACTCGATCTTCCATTAATAAATCACATACAAGTCCGGATTCGCGTGCATCACCTTGTTAGCGGGCGATCTTCTCTGATTCAATGTAGATCATAGGTGATTTTGGCATGGGCGAAAGCCAAGGTGTGCGAACGCCAGACATTTTCAACGCACGTCCCGCCCATGAATTGCAGGTATTTAGGATGTGGTATCGCCCGTGAGCATCAAAGAATGCGTCAGTTCTTGAAAAGGCATAGCCCTCGATTTGAATGCGGTCATTATCACCATCAATTTTGAAAGAGCCGTTGATGAATTCAACGAGTTGTTTGTATTGATCTCGCGAAATGCTAACCGAGGTAGAGTCGAAAAAATTCGCCGGTCGGGTAAATGAAACGTGAAGACAACTCTTAGACGGCAAGAGCAGTGCATTTGCGGCAGTAGCCAACCTAAAGTCATCCCAGGTTTCTGTTTCAAGAAAGAACCCACGATCACCCCAACCAAACGCAACGTGCGTTTCCTGTGAAGTGTCACCAAGAAAATTATTGCCAGAAAACGATTCGCTCCAATCCATAATGTCGTTTTTTTTCGGCACGATAATGTCAGCGTGAACGGCATTTGAAACGATGTAAATCTTGACCCCATTCTCCGCAGGCGTGAAATCATTATTGACTGGAACCAAACCCACAAGAAGTGTTACACCGTAGCTTAGGCATAGGAACAACAACCACGTTAGCCCACGTTTGACCCAGCGAATAAGTTTGCGTCGAATTGGCTGCTCAGTCATCTTCCGTCCATTACGAGACAATTATTGGAAA
>JABJCZ010000425.1 GCA_018668475.1 Alphaproteobacteria bacterium
CTACCGCCGATTACGGCCTACTTCGTCATGCGCATTGGCAAGCTGCCGCTGGTGCCCTATTTCCGTCCCGGCGACATGGCATTGGCTGATGCGGTGCGCGACAAAGCCCGCCACCACCACGCCATGCTCCTTGCCAATCATGGCCCCGTGGTTGCCGGCAAGGGACTAGATGCAGCGGTTTACGCTGCGGAAGAGCTGGAAGAGACCGCCAAGTTGCAATTGCTACTGCAAGGCCACAATGTACGCCTGCTGACCGGAGCGCAGGTCAGCGAGTTGGAAGAAGCTTTCCCTTCCTGACGCCCCTTATGGCGTTCTGTGACCAGACGCCCTAGCGCGCAGCGATACTCACCTCGACATTATGAACCGCTGAGCTTTCGCCCATATCTGACTTCTCGCCGGAGTTCAGCGTGTTCACGTTCGCCCGGCCTGCGCCTTCCCGAGCCGGCCAGCGACCCTTATGCGAAAGCGCAACCCCCGGCGCCACCACATCCGAAACCTCAAGCACCATATCGAGTGCGCCGGTCTCGTTGGACAGACGCACCGCCTGCCCCGCGTTCAGCCCCAAAGACTTGGCATCCGCCGGATTGATTGTCACCGAGGCGGCCCCGAGTTTGCGGGTAACACCCTCATCATTGGCATAGCTATCGTTCATCAGCCAGCGTGATGCGGGGGTGATCAACCGCAAGCGGCCTTTGCCAGATCCCGCGTCAACAGATGGCTGCGGCACGCGCGGAAAGCCATCGGCGCCTGCAGCGGCGCTCGCAATTTCAATTTTTCCCGAGGGCGTCGGAAACTTGAAATCGGCGAATTGCATGATCGGGTCTGAGCCGGGCCAGATGGTACCAGCCGCCTTGAGCGCCGCATAGCCGCCCGCGACGCCAACACTTTCGACCGTGCGGTCCATCATGTCGGTATCGCTTTCGTAAAGCTCTGGTTCGTCGTATCCCATGGCCCGCGACAGACGGCGAAATATCTCCTGGTTTGGCAGCGAAACGCCCTGCGGCTCGGCTGCCTTCGCCTGGACTGAAAACGACAGATTGAAGTAACCCGAGACCAGGTCGTCGAATTCCAGAAATGAGGCCGCCGGCAATACATAATCCGCATAGTCTGCCGTGTCGGTCTGGAAAATATCGACCACGACCGTGAACAGGTCGTCGTTGGACAGCGCTTTTTGTAACCGCGCCTGCTCGGGGTTTGACGCTGCCGGATTAATGTTCCAGCAGACAAATGCCTTGCTCTTGTCGCCTTGCTCCAGCCGGGCTGCGAGATCCATATGACTGACGGATGGCGGCGACTCGCCAAGGTGGCTACCCGAAAGGTAACCGCCGTCGACACCCTTTCGCCCTCCGCCGTTGAGGTACAACAGGCCCGTGCCGGGCTTGCCGTAATTGCCGGTGATCGCGGGCAACAGCGAACATGCCCGGATGACGTTGCCACCTGTGCGTTGACGCTGCAGACCCTGGCCCAACCACAACATCGCCGGCCCAGCGCCATATATGGCTGCTGCCTGCTCGATGTCCGCCGCCGGCACACCGGTAGCCTGCTCGCCCCACTCAGGCGTGCAGTCACCAAGCATCGGCTCCAGCTCGTCCCAGCCAACCGTATTTGCATCAATGAAATTCTGGTCGAGCGCGCCGTCACGGGCCAGCACGTGCATGATGGAAAAAGCGAGCGCTGCATCGCTGCCGGGACGAGGCTGCAAATAGAGATCAGCCCGATCAGCGGTGGCGTGGCGTACCGGATCGACCACGACAATCTTTGCCCCGGATTCTTTCAGCCAGTATTGATGCGCGTGCGGCGCGGTAGCAGACGGATTGGCGCCCCAGACAAAGATTGAGCTGGCGTCCTTCGCCGTGCGCGGATCGAAACCGACCACCGATGTGCCGATCACGTACCCGAGCGCCACATGACCTGCCATGTTGCAGACCGAATCAGGCTCTACTTCAGTGGCGCCAAGCTTGTTGAAGAACCGCATGGGAAAGTTATTGGCGATCAACGAACAGGTGCCCGTGTAATGGGCATGGAGAACATGGGACGGATCATCCGCCGCAATCTCCGTAAATTTTGCCGCGATGGCACCGAGTGCCTCGTCCCATGAGACCGGCTCAAACTGGCCACTGCCCTTTGGCCCGGAACGGCGCAGCGGCGTTTGCAGACGCGCGCTCCGGTCCTGAAACACGCCGTTATAGGCGAGCATGCATTTGCCGCAGAGTGAGCCCCGCGTGAACGGGTGATCCGGATCGCCGGTCACTTTCTCAATGCCGGCCTCCCCCATAATGACGGTCATGCCACAGGCATCATAACAATCCCTGGGACACGTCGTTTTTATGACCTGCTGTTCTGCCGCCATGATCCGTTCCTCCGCTGAAATGATTTCAGGTAATCTAGCTCGCCAACGTCGTGCATGGGAAGCTCGCGATCAGATGCACTAGACTGGCCCCATCATGTTGAACAACGCCTCCCCTGCCATTTTGACCATCGGCCACTCAAATCACGAGATGGCCGATTTATTGGCCCTGCTTATCCGCCACCAAGCCCAAATGCTGGTGGACGTACGAAGCTGGCCGGGTTCGCGGTACTTGCCGCAGTTCAACCGCGCGCCACTTGAGGCCGCGCTCGAAGCGGCCGCAATCAATTATATGTGGTTCGGTAAGGCTTTAGGAGGCAAGGCCGACGACCCGGCACTCCTGACAGGTGATGGTAAACCGGACTACACCAAGATGGCCGCCCGCCGCGCATTTCAGGATGCGCTCGCCGAACTGATCCGCCTGGCGCAGGCGAACACCGTCGCCATCATGTGTGCGGAAGGTGACCCCGCACGGTGCCACAGAACCAATCTGGTCGGTCATCAGCTCCTGAAACGTGGTGTCGCAGTAACCCACATTCTGCGCGATGGCACATTGCTGGCAGATGGCGACCTGCCCAGCCGTAAACCGCCGGCCCAGCCAGACCTGTTCGGTTAAGCGTCGTCGCCACCGACCATTTTAAAAATACCGGAGAAATCGACGCTATCATTGCCGGCGGCGCAAAATCGCTCATAGAGCGCGGTTGCCTCGGCACCAAGTTCTGTCGTCGCACCGGAATCGGCTGCGGCCTGCTGAGAAAGCCGCAAATCCTTCAACATCATCGCCGCCGTAAAACCGGCCTGGTAGTCACGGTTTGCCGGCGACGCCGGGACCGGGCCGGGCACAGGACAATAGTTGGTGAGCGACCAGCACTGGCCGGATGCGGTGCTGGAAATATCAAACAGCTTCTGGCGGTCAAGCCCGAGTTTATCCGCCAGCGCAAAGGCCTCACTGACCGCAATCATTGAGATGCCGAGCACCATGTTGTTACACACTTTGGCGGCCTGTCCGCTACCTGCACCCCCCGCATGAATGACCGTTTTTCCCATGTTGGCCAACACCGCCTCGGCCCGACCAAACGCGGCCTCACTGCCACCGACCATAAAGGTGAGCGTGCCAGCATCCGCGCCGCCGACACCACCCGAGACCGGCGCATCCACCATTTCAAGTCCGGCCGCCGCAGCTTTTGCGTGAACCGCGCGCGCGCTCTCCACATCGACTGTTGAGCAATCGGCAAGCAAGGCTCCGGCACTGGCCTTTTCCAGCACACCACCGGCGTCCAGATATACGCTCCGGACATGCTCGCCCGCTGGCAACATGGTGATGACCACGTCGCGCCCGGCGGCCACCGCACCAATGTCTGCCGCCGGCGTGGCCCCAGCAGCAACTGCTTGGTCCAGCGCCACTGCGGAGAGATCAAATGCCGTGACACTGTGTCCGGCAGCCACCAGGTTTTTCACCATCGGCGCACCCATATTGCCGACGCCAATAAAGCCGATATCGCTCATGGTACCCTCTTTCCTAAAAAGTCATGTCGCCGGTCGCCGGCACCGCGAAGTGCTCCGCTACCAGGTCATCGCTGACCTCCGCCACACTAGCCGGCTGCCATTTCGGCGAACGGTCCTTGTCGATAACCACGGCGCGAATACCCTCGAACAGCTCCGGGCCAAAATTGCAGCGGATCGCCATGCGGTATTCCATCTTCAGGGCGTCCTCCAGATCAAGATCACCAAGTGTCGTGAGCTGACGAAAGGTAACCTTGAGGCTGGTTGGCGATTTCTCGGCCAGGGCGGCAAGGGTTTCCTCCGCCCAGGGGGTGCCTTCGGCCTGCAACTTGGCAATCACCTGCTCCACCGTTTCGCCGCCGAAACACCGATCAATAGCCTCAAGATTCTCGACTATGGGAGCCAGTCCCGGGTCCTCAGCGAACCCATCGAGAATTCGTCCGACCGCCGCATGGGCACTGGCGGAGTAGTCACCCTCGCGCAACGCCGTATCCAGCGCTGCCATACGATCGGACGGAACATAATGCGTGGCAAGGCCGAGGTGCAACGCATCGGCGCCGCCAATCCGTGCTGCCGTCAGGCCAAGATAAAGCCCCGTGCGGCCCGGCAGGCGAGATAAAAAG
>JABJCZ010000426.1 GCA_018668475.1 Alphaproteobacteria bacterium
ATTTGTGCAGTGAAATTGTCTGGCGCGCGAGGGCTTCCGTATCGTCCGGGCCGGGTGCATCAATCGGCACCAGATACCCGGTATCACCAATAGTGTGGCCATGACCATTGAAAACCACCAACAACCGGGCCGCAGAATCTTTGCCCTTGTTGGTGAAAAACTCTTCCAGCGTCTGGATCATCGCCTGATGACCAAGATTGGCGACCAGCGTCACGCCGAACCCTTGCTCTTTGAGTGCCTCGGAAATCATCCGCCCGTTTTTTACCGCATTGCCCAGGCGCGGCCAGTTGCGGTACTCGGTATTACTGATCACCAGCGCATGGGATTTGCCATACAGCCGCATGATGCCGGCATCTGCCGCACCAGCCTCAGGCAGCGCCTTCAGCGCTATGTCCACCGAGCCGGTCATCGCGGCTTGCGCCGGGGCACCCGCGACGAAAACCGGGGAGCCTATCGCCAACGCCAGCAACCCTGCTGCCGTGCACAGCCGTGCCATGCGGAACACACGCCGGATATCCACCGTCGCCCCCGTCAAAGCCGAATATGTTCCCGAAAATACAAACACTTACGGTCGCCTCGAAAAATATCGCCTCGCCACAGCGACGCCCTTCCGAACGCCACGCCGCCAGCGGCCAACAGGCTAACCTTCAAAGTGCAAACGAATTGTAAAAGTGCGGGTGATACTTGAGGGGGGCCGAACACCCCCGTGGCGGCCAGTATATTTTCCGCTAGGGCCGCGTGACCGAGGCTGATAGACCAAGACTTCTGGATATTGGGACTTCGATGGAGCGCAGTGTGCATCTATCGAATACCGTCCCGAGTTCTGCCGGATATCATCCCAAAGCGCACACGCCGAGACCTGAACTCCAATGACGACACCGCACGACACGCCGCCCGGTCCGCCCTCGCCGGCTGACACCCCTCGCCCTGTCAAGGCAGCGCGGGAGGGGATGACCGGGCCGGGTGTTGAGCATGGCAGCCCGACCTATGCCATCGTACGGCTGATGGCCGGGCTGTTGCTAATGACGGTCGGCACGGCCTCCATGTATGTCGGTATGGTCGGGCTCAAGCCGGTCGCGATGGAATTTGGTATCTCGCGCTCGCTGGGCTCATTGCCCTATGCGCTCTTTATGGTGGGCTATGGCCTCGGCGGCATTGCCATGGGTCGGCTCGCTGACCGCTTCGGCATTTTGGTGCCACTGCTGATTGGCACAATCGCCGTGCCCGTAGGGCTGTACCTCGCCGGGGTTTCCGAGAGCTTCTGGCAATATCTGCTGTCGTTGGCGGTGCTGGCCGGGCTGTTCGGCTCGTCCGTCACCTTCTCGCCTGTGGTCGCTGATATCAGCCACTGGTTTACGGCCCGGCGCGGCTTTGCACTGTCGCTGGTAATTTCCGGCACATACCTCGCCGGCGCCATCTGGCCGCCCATCATGCAGGGCTTGTTTGATGCGGTCGGCTGGCGCGAGGCGCTCAAGTGGGTGGCCCTGATTTCATTTGTGACCATGCTGCCTCTCTCGCTGCTGTTCTGGCGCAAGCCGGCGCATATGGTGGGCGCCCACGACGGCCCGCGTGCAGTGCGTTTTACCCGCCCGCTCGGCCTCAAGCCGAATTTTCTGCAGGGGGCTGTGTGTTGCGCGGGCATTGGCTGCTGTGTCGCGATGTCCATGCCGCAGGTGCACATCGTTTCCTATGCATCCGATCTGGGCTTTGCGGCGCAGCGCGGCGCCGAAATGCTCTCGTTGATGCTTGGCTTCGGTATCGTCTCGCGGCTGATCTCGGGGTGGATATCGGATCGCATTGGCGGGTTGAAAACCCTGCTGCTCGGCTCGGCCTTGCAGGGCGCAGTCTTGGCGTCGTTCCTCGGTGCCGACAGCCTGACCTCGCTCTATATCATCTCGGCCTGCTTTGGCCTGTCACAGGGCGGTGTCGTGCCGTCCTACGCGGTGATCATCCGCACCTACTTTCCGCCCGCCGAGGCCGGTGGGCGGATTGGGCTGGCGCTGCTCTTCACCATCATGGGCATGGCGTTCGGCGGCTTTCTGGCCGGTGTGTTGTACGACCTCACTGGTTCCTATACCGTCAGTTTCATCAATGCGCTGGCCTTCAACGTCATGAACTTCTCCATCGTCGGCTTCCTGCTGCTGCGCGCGCGACGGCACTCAGCCCTGGTCACCTAATCTCAACCGCTTTATCTGGCTCACGATGCGGCGTAGGGTGCTGCTCGCATCCGCACACCTGCCCACCTCGCCCGCCCAGCCATCGAGAGAACGGGCCGCAAGCGCCTAAATTCCTGACAATTCTAATCAGTTACATTTCACACTGTAATTTCACAACCAGTCATGTGAATTACCGTTTGATAACAATGCGTAACATGGTTAACGAATTTGTGAGCCGACCATCCTCGCTCCTTGAATTACCGTTTTGAGTGCCTAATTGTGGGTTATCAAGTTTCGCTCAACTCGTTCCGCCGAAACAGTATCCGGCAGACAAAAAAGGATCATTTCGCAAGCCCCCACTCTTGCAGACAGGCGAAAGCAGCGCCCGATTACGAACACCCCGCCCCGGAAAGGCCGATACTCCAGGCACACGATGCAAAAAACCGACGCCACAAATGGACCCTTACAGCCCGTTTCCTCCCCCCGGGCAGATGGTCTAGTGACGTTGGCGCCGAGTGATCAGGCCATGTTCCGTAGTCGAATTAAAAGTGTTGTTGGCGCCTGTCTGCCAACCTTGTCTCCCCTGACCGGCTCTTCGCCGCGCTATTGGCTGTCGCCGACGGTGCCCGACCAACGGGCAAGTTCCTCCCCCTAAACGATGGTTTCGGCGGGCGAGGGGCCGGTCTCCCCCTTTGTTCAGGTGGTCATCAGCTCGATGCACCACAGGCGTGCTCGTCCGCACCAGTTGCGTGTTCGGGCCACCGCTAGTCCGTTTGCCAGACGTCCGTCGGGCCGACCATACGCGCGCCTTCGACGGCATGGAAAAAGCCGTTGGAAAAAGGCGCAAAGGGCGCCACCGCGGCGAGCCGGGTGGTCGCTTCTCTGCCGTCCATCTCGTCATTAAGCACGGCCCGACACAAGTCGGCCACGCCCACCATGTCGATATCATGGGGCCACAGCCGAAAATGACTGACCCCGTTCGCCCGCATGCCCGGCATCTCCGGCAGCAGATTGGCGATTGTGTGGGACAAGGTCTGCGTGCCGTTGATGGCGAGAAACGCTTCGCCATCAACCGTCGCAACATTCAGCCCGTCGGCGTCCTTCTCACATACGAAACGGCAATTGGCGCGGCCCAGTCCGGCCAAGCGCGCGTGATAGCACCGCGCCGAAAGCGCCAGTGGAAGACGACCAAAAACCTGTACCTCAACCTCAACTCCGGCTCCATCGCCGAGGCCCCCGCTACCAAGACTCGCCGCCGCCCGACCAAGCACCGCAATGGCGGTGGCCGGCAGCTCCGCCGGCAGCACGACCCGGCGCGCGCCATTGCGTGCCAGCCAGATCAGCGTGCCCCCGTTATACAGATTGATGAATGGCCCGGCGACATGCGCGCGGCCAGCCAGCAAACCCAGCGCGCTCATGTCGTTGGCCTCAACGAGGCAGCCGCCCCGGTTCTGAGCGACTTGTGCTTGAAGCTCGCGGATCTCGACCGCATCGGCCACCGGCGCCAGCGTCGACAAGACAACCTGTTTGCCACCCGCCGCCAGGCGTTCGATTACCGCCGATAGATGGGGCGCAAAAAACGGGGCACGCTTGGCGCAGATTACCTCGCCAACATAGACAACATCCACGCTGGCTTCGTCGGCGATGCGAAAGTAAAAGTCGCGCATTTTCTCGGCCGGCCAGTTGTATTGCACAGGCCCCAGCGTTAGCCGGCCCGGCGCCACACCCTCCTTTAATCGAGGTGGTGCACAAGTTGCGTCGGTCATTTCCAGGATTTCCTGTAGGCGCCGGTGGTCTCTCGGCTACCTTCGGTCAGTGCCGAGAGGTCAACC
>JABJCZ010000428.1 GCA_018668475.1 Alphaproteobacteria bacterium
TTTATTGCTGGTGGATTTTCCTTGCGGAAAATCCCTGCCTGCCGCAGGCAAGCTCGGACACTTCCAATGTTGGTTGTTTTTTTAGTATTTTAGTCTAATAACGTCGCAACAAAATCATGCACAAGCACGTGGGCAAGTTTAGAACAGACCATACTCACGAATAATCTAAAAGTATAAACAAACAATTTAAAATAAATATGGAAACATTAATTAAACAAAACACAGACTCGACAACACAAAGCTACCATCTTGAATTCTTCGGAAAAGGTTCTGAATATTTTGCAATTATGATTGTCAATTGGCTATTGACACTTGTTACGCTTGGACTTTACTATCCTTGGGCAAGAGCTAAAAGACTTCGCTATGTTTACGGGCAGACAGCTCTAAATAATGAGCGTTTTCACTTCGCAGGAACAGGAAAAGAAATGTTTCGCGGTTTTATTAAAGTTATTTTATTCTACATTGCCGTAATGATTTCTTATACGCTACTTCTGACAGTTATTAAGTCGCCATTACTTGCAATTCTCTTTTTATACCTTGCCATTTTTGCAATCATTCCATTTGCAATTCACGGTTCATTTCGTTACAGAATGAGCAGAACATCCTACCGAGGAATACGTTTTGGTTATCGTGGTAATCGTAATGAACTTTTAAAAAAATTCTTTAAAGGGGTGTTTTTTACAATCATTACACTTGGTATATATAGTGCTTGGTTACAAATGAATATTCGTAAATTCACTCACAAAAATATTCGCTATGGCGATGTTGAGTTTTCAAATAACGCAAATGGTGGCGATTGGATTTTACTCAACTTAAAAGGGTACTTTCTTACAATTATTACTCTTGGTATTTATACTTTTTGGTGGCAAAGTGAAATCTTTTCTTATTACATTGACAATATGAGAATGACCAAAGGCGAACAAAGAATCAAATGTAGCTCAACAGCAACGGGTGGTGGGTTTTTCGAACTTTTAATTGTCAATTTACTAATTACGGTTTTTACTCTTGGTTTTGGAAAAGCGTGGGCAGATATGCGCACACAAAAATTTATCTTTTCTAACGTAAAAATGGAAGGAGACATTAACATTGATGAAATTCATCAAACCGAAGATGAGTATAAAAATGCCTTTGGCGATGATGCAATGGATTTCTTTGAAATTGATTTGGCTTAAGAATGAAAAATACAATAGACGCAAAATATTATGACGGACAATCGTCAGTCTCACTGCAAGCGACAGTTACATTTAATGATACAATAAACGAATTTCATTTGCAGATTGTAGGTGGAATTTCGTTTGTTTGGCAATTAAAAAACGTACAATTTGAGCGGTATGGCCATATACTTGAACTAAGAAATACAAATTATTCGGATGCAATACTGAAAATTGACGACAAATACTTTTCGGATAAATTATATTCTGCAATGAAAAAAAACAAGAATATAGACATTCATACACAGTTGTTAAATCTTGGTCTTTCAAAAATTACAGTAATAGCATTTTGTTTACTTGGTTTAATTACTCTTGCATACTTCTATGTTTTGCCACCGATTGCAGAAAAATCAGCAACACTTTTACCTGAAAGTTTTGATAATGAAATTGGTAATCTATTTATGGACGCATTTCTAAGTGAGAATAATATTGACACAACAAAAACTAAACACTTAAAACAATTTGCTGCAGAACTAGATCTAAAAAACAGAAAACCACTTCGATTTACTGTTGTAAAATCAAAAGAAGTGAATGCTTTTGCTCTACCAAATGGACAAATTGTCGTGTTTTCAGCCATTTTAGAAAATATGGAAAGTTTTGAAGAACTTGTTGCATTGCTTGGACACGAAGCGTCTCACGTTAACTACCGACACTCAATAAAAATGCTTTGTAGAAATCTTGCAGGTTATATGACAGTTTCCTTGATTTTTAGTGATGTTAATGGTGTTATGACTATATTAGCAGACAATGCACAACAACTTCACTCCCTTTCGTATTCAAGAAGTTTTGAACAAGAGGCAGACGAACAAGGTTTGGAAATTTTAATGAATAATAATGTTGATCCAAACGGAATGGTGAAATTATTTGAGCAATTAGAAAAAGAGAGTGAAATTTATATTCCAAAAATTATTAGTTCACACCCATTAGCAAAGGAACGAAAAGATAATATGCAGAAAATTATTTCTGAAACAGTTTATGAGATAAAACCAAATGACAAACTGAACTCTATTTTTGAATACATTAAAAACTAAAATAGTTACTATAAAATGTAAGGGTTTCATTTAATAATCTTGCAGAAAGTTCGAAAGAAAACCAGCCCATAACAATGTATATAAAAAATAGGCGAAATATAACTAAATTCAAGACTTTTGGCTCGTATCAAACTTTGTGTTTAACCGAAAGTTTCGTGCTTCGTAATCGCCTACTTTTCATATACTAACCGTTGTGCTTCATTACACAAACAACTCATAAACAACATAGTACCATAAATGACGTAAAAATGTCATAAACTAGACGTTGTCAATTAAATGAAA
>JABJCZ010000427.1 GCA_018668475.1 Alphaproteobacteria bacterium
CTCGTGGGCGAGCGTCATGACGTCGCGCGTCTTACCCTGATAGTTGAGCAACAAGTAGGGATGCGCTGACGGCACTGTAGGATGCGCGAACGCACCGGGCGCCTTTCCGGCAGCGACCGGCGCGTCGATCCAGGCATTGTCGAAAAATCGCTGGCCGATATCTGCCAGCGTCGGCGAAAAGTCCCGATACGCACCCAGCACGGTGCTCACGGCGTCTTCCCATTTGATCGACGTGTCATCATCGTCAGGCAACGGCGCATTGCGATCCCAATAATCCATCACGTCATCGCCGAACCACCGGGCCTTCAGCGAATAATAGCGATGGGAGAGACTCGGATAGGCGCTCTTCACCGCACCGGTCAATGCAGCCACGACGTTGTCTTCAACCCGGTTGGATACATTGCGTGCCGATATTGGCTGTTCAAAACCGCGCCAGCGATCCTCGATCTCTTTATCCTTGGCGAGGGTGTTCGTAATCAGGGCGAAAGTCTGAATATTGTCGCCAAACCCCTTGCCGACTGCATGAGCGGCTTCCTTGCGAAGCGCCGGGTCCGTGTCCGACAACAGGTTAAGCACTTCGGCGCTGGTCATCTCCTTGCCGCGCAGCGGAAAACGCATCCGCGCGACGGTTTCATCAAAAAGCCGAACCCAGGCGGAGCTGGTCAACTGCTTGTCATTGAGCATCTTTTCCAGCTCATCCGAGAGCTGATAGGCGCGATAAGCCCGCACGTCGCGCAGCCAGGGTTGGTAATGGGCCAGACTCGCGGTTTCAAGCCGGGCCGCAAGCTCTGCTTCTTCCAGCCGGTTGATCTCCAACGTGACAAACAACAGATCACTGGAGATATCCGTCGTTTTCTCCTGCATGATCTGGAAAAACCGCCCGGTTTCCGGGTCCTCAAGCGCTGTGCAGTAGTACAGATAGGCGAAACTCATGATCCGCCCGACGACCTCACCAATCCGCTCATACTCGGTGACCAATGCGGCTAACTCCGCGCCATCCATTGCCTCGACCATGCCCGCGTGGGCGGCGTTCAGTGCTTTGGCATCGGCGGTGGTGGCTTCAATATCGGCCCGCAACGCCGGCGCCTCAGGCCCGTCATACAGGTCCGTCAGGTCCCAGCGCGGCAGAGTGCCGAGTGCCTTCGCGATATGTGCCGTGTCGTCCATGTTGTGCCCGTTCGTTCGAGTATTTTTCGCTCACTGGCCCACTCTCAGGTGATGTCAGTGCAACTTTGCGCCACCATGACCGATTGAGCGTTTGTCGCAACTATTTCGTGGCACTATCATCACACCCACAGAACACAAGCATGTGAACACGAAGGAGCACGATCGCGTGCGCTTTGACGAATGGACAAGCCTGCCGGCGATGTTTTTTGAACAGGCGCAGGCTGGCGGCGACAAGCCCTTCATGTGGGCCAAACACGACGGCCAGTATCAGCCGCTGTCGTGGCGCGAAATTGCGAGCCAGATTCGCCACCTTGCGGCCGGGCTCCGGACGCTCGGCATGGAGCGCGGCGACCGGGTCGTTCTGGTCTCCGAGAACCGGCCGGAGTGGGGCGTCGCCGATATAGCAATTATGTCTGCGGGCGGTATTACAGTGCCCGCCTACACCACCAATACGACTCGCGATCATCGCCATATCCTGAGCGACAGCGGCGCCAAGGGCGTCATTGTCTCGACGCGCGCGCTTGCCCAGCAATTGCTGCCGGCAGTTCAGGAGTGTCGGTCGGTCGAATTTATTATCGCACTGGATGATGTTGCGGCGGGCGCATTCGATACGCCCATTCATTCCTGGGTCGACGTGCTGGCGGAGGGTCAAGCCGCATCAGCCGATATCGATGACAGTGTCGCCTCGCTCAAGCGCACTGACGTCGCCTGTCTGATCTATACGTCCGGCACCGGCGGCAATCCGAAAGGCGTCATGCTGCGCCACGAATCTCTTATGCTGAACTGCAAGGGAGCGTGCGCACTGCTGCAAAAACTTGGTATCGGGAATGACGTGTTTTTGTCGTTTTTGCCGCTCAGCCACGCCTACGAACACACAGCCGGATTATTCTTCCCAATCTCGATTGATGCCCAGATCTACTACGCCGAAAGTGTAGACAAGCTCTCCCAAAATCTGCTGGAGGCCCGCCCAACGGTGATGATCAGCGTGCCTCGCCTCTACGATGTATTGCGTGCGCGCATCCTGTCCGCCGTTAATCAGCGGGGCGGCCTGAAGGCACATTTGTTCCGCAAGGCCGTTTCTCTAGGTACCCGTGAACATGAGCACCCTGGCAGTCTTAATCCGGCCTACCGGATCATAAACCGGCTACTCGACAGGCTTGTCCGGCGCAAAGTGCAGGAACGATTTGGGGGCCGGTTGAAAGCGATGATATCCGGCGGGGCCGCGCTTAACCCTGAGGTCGGCACATTTTTTACAGCGCTCGGTGTGCGCCTGTTGCAAGGCTATGGACAGACCGAAGCCGGGCCGGTGATCAGCTGCAATGAACCCGACAGCGTAAACCTGAACAGCGTTGGTCCACCGCTACTGGGTGTGGACCTGAAACTCGCCGATGACGGCGAAATTCTTGTGTCCGGCCCGCTTGTTATGCAGGGCTACTGGAACGACCCGGATGCCACCGCTGCCGCGATACGCGATGGCTGGCTGCACACCGGTGATATTGGTTGCATCGACGACGCCGGGCGAATCCGGATCACAGATCGGAAAAAGGACATCATCGTCCTCTCTGGTGGCGACAACCTGTCACCCCAACGGGTGGAAGGGATGCTCACGCTGCAACCCGAAATCGCGCAGGCGATGGTGGTCGGCGACGGCAAACCACACCTTGCCGCGCTGATCGTACCGGATGATGACTTCATAAGTTCCTGGTGCAAAACACATAGCAAAGCCGCCTCGCTGGATGCTCTGCATAATGATCCCGCTTTCGTCAAAGCACTTTCGGCCTGCGTCGATCGCACCAATATCGATCTGTCTCCGCTAGAGCGGGTCAAGAAGTTCCTGGTTGCCCGCGATGCGTTTACGATCAACAACGAGCAGATGACACCAACACTCAAAGTGCGGCGCCACAAGGTCTCAGAAGTGTACGGCGAAGATCTAAACGCCCTCTAATAGGTTTCACTCTGCCGACAAGCGCTAGTATA
>JABJCZ010000041.1 GCA_018668475.1 Alphaproteobacteria bacterium
GACCTTCGCTTTGCAATGAAATGTAACCTTCACTCAGCGGCTCGCCTTCCGGCTTCATCTCCGGACGATGCCCGGAGACAACTCCACCGCCGAAGGTCGTGTTCCCGTATTCAATGACCGCTTCACCATCTATGTAGTGCACGATCTTGTCGGCGCCGAATACGAGCGCTTCAGCTACGACCCACTGATCGCCATCAAACGTGGGAGACGTCGAATTAATGCAGTGGGTGTCGGTGAACCCGCCTTGGTATTCAATGTGTGTACCGGGTGAACACATGTTGCCCGTCGGGCGCGGATTTCCGTCACTCAGACCGCCCAGAAACTGCACTTCGAGCGAAATCGGGAAATCCTGCTCGGGCGGCATTGTTTCAGGGTCCTGCGAATGAACCATTACACCGCTGTTGCGTTTCGCCCAATCCGGCGCGTTCAATGCCTGTTCACCTGTGAAGCGATATTCGACCAACAAGCGGTAATGAGAGAACGAATCCTTGTAAAAAATATGCCCGAACTGTTCGTCAAATTCGTCGTAGCCGTCGTACGATACCGTGAGCAATCCGTTATCGACGCGAAACGTGTTCAGATAGTTCACGCCAGCCGGATGGCGGCGAATTTTTGGTGTCCAGTCGTCTAGGTCCTGACCATTGAAAAGCGTGATCCACTCTTCCTCGTCTGCCGACTTGCTTGACCTTTCGCAGCTCGTCAGTAGCATCCCGCCAACGATTACGAGTGATATCAGCGCCCACGTGCCAATCCAGTGAATCATGGCATCAGTGCCACTCAAGCATGATCGGCCCACGATTTATCGCCTCGTGAATAAGGCACACACGGATCGAATCGCCCCGGCGTCTCGGTATAACGCATCGCCTGCGTGTAGCCGATTTCCGATGTGAAATAGCCGAGCAACGTCAGTTCCTTCAGCATTCGGAAGAAGTGTACCGGTGCGCCCTCTTCGCGAGTCTCCATATAAAGATGCTGTTCGGCGTCGAGTCTTTCCGCCAGCGTAAGCCGTTGTGCCGCCGTGACAATCTGGAAATGTGCGCCGTACAAACGCAGGCTTTGCGCTTGCAAAGAATTCAGGCCGTCGCGAACTATTTGTTGATCGTTTTCGTAGTAAGTATCGATCACCATCATCGCAATAAACGGACCGACACCCGCGGCCTTGGCCCCCGGCGTACTCGTTTCCGGCAGAATCGTCTCGGCTATTTCATCGAGCAATGTGATATCGCCCTGTTTGAATAATGAATTCGACGTCGATTGCGCCCGTTCACCTACCGGTTGTGACGCACAACTTACAAGCATTGCGCTCTGGCCGACCAATGCAACACCGCCGAACATTGCACTGACTCGCAAGATCGCCTCGCGGCGGGTGATCAGTTGCGGACGATCGGAATCAGATGGCATGACAAGGCTCCAGGTAAAAATGCATCAGAGATTCTGCCTTTTGAGTTCGTTGACGGCATGGTCAGCCGCGCGCGCTGTCAGCGCCATATAAGTGAGCGACGGGTTTTGGCATGCGGCCGACGTCATAGACGATCCATCGGTGACAAAGACATTCGGTGCATCCCAAACCTGGTTCCAGCCATTCAGGACCGACGTCTTCGGATCGCGGCCCATGCGTGCAGTTCCCATCTCGTGGATACCCATACCCGGCGTATAATCGCGGTCATATGTCTCAACATCGCGAACGCCCGAGGACTCGAGCGTCTGAGCCATGTCGTTCATCATATCGACCCGCATCAGGCGTTCGTTCTCGCCGATCTCGCAGTCGATTTTCAGGACAGGCAGACCCCACTTGTCTGTCTTCGTCTCATCGATGCCGATCATATTTTCATGACTTGGCAGCATCTCTCCGAATGCCGTAGCACCAATTCTCCAGCCGCCGGGCTGCGACATCTGGTCCTTGAAGTCGCCACCGACACCGAGTTCACGAACGGCGCGCTGCCATCCGGTCCGACTGGCGCTACCCTGGTAGCCGAAGCCACGCAAGTATTCGCGATTGTCGCCGAACAGGTTTCGGTAGCGTGGGATGTAAAAGCCAACAGGCTTTGCGCCAGCGTAATACTTTTGGTCAAGTGACGCTTCGTCGAGCGTGCCGGAGGCGCCGACGCGGAAATGATGATCCATCAGGTTGTGACCGAGCTCTCCGGAACTGCTACCGAGGCCTCCAGGCCAGACGTCGGTGGCAGAGCGCATCAGGATCCAAGCGGAATTCAGTGTCGAGGCACAAAGGAAGATTATTGGCGCCTTGTATTCCACCGTTTTCTCGGTCACTGCATCGATCACATTAACACCGGTGGCTCTCTTGCGATCGCGGTCGTAGGTCAGGTCCGTAACAATGGCGAAGGGTTTCAGCGTCAGCCGGTTGGTTGCCATTGCAGCCGGTAGAGTCGACGATTGGGTGCTGAAATAACCGCCATACGGGCAGCCAAGCCAGCAGGCGTTGCGATACTGACATGGGCTGCGGCCCGGCAGGGACTGTGTAAGGTTGGCAACGCGCCCCGGGATCATCCGGCGCTGACCGTTAAAAGCGCCTTTCAGTCTGTCCGCCACGAGCTCTTCGCCGCAGTTCAGCGGCATTGCGGGCTGAAATTGGCCGTCGGGCAACTGCTGCATGTTCTCGTGCGAGCCCGAAATGCCGGCGTGCCGCTCGACGTAATCGTACCAGGGGGCAAGGTCCGCATAGCGGATTGGCCAGTCGACGGCAATACCCTCGCGGGCATTCGCCTCGAAGTCGAAGTCACTCAATCGATAACTATGCCGACCCCACATCAGCGATCGGCCGCCAACATGGTAGCCGCGGTACCAATCAAAGCGCTTGATCTCGGTATAGGGCGAATCCTTGTCCGAGGCCCACCAGTCGAGGTTCGTCTCGTTGAGCGGATAATCGCGCTTCAGAACCGGATACGCATCCTCCATCGCCGTCGTGCGCCCGCCGCGATGCGCGTATTCCCATGGGCCCTTGCGGGCGTTGACGTAGTCCTTTATATGCTCAACATTCTTGCCTCGCTCGAGCAATAACACGCGCAGCCCTTTTTCAGTGAGTTCCTTGGCGGCCCAGCCACCGGATATGCCTGACCCAACGACGATTGCATCGAATTCTTCCTCTGCCACAGCTTGCACCTCGGGTTTCTGCGATTGATGGCGACTCGTATCGATCATACGTCGACGCAACCCATAAATGAACTGCGCCTCGTAGCCGCTAGGCAGGTGGAGACGAATGAGGAGTCGCGGTAAAGATCACACCGCTGTTAACATGAACGCTGCATGCATACCTCGCCGCAAAAACAGCATATCAAGCTATTGCTGACAGCAATATTTCTGTTATCGGTCGTTACCGTTTTCGCGCAACGACCGGCGCCGGGATTTGCCGATTCGGTACTTGGCCGGTGGGACCTGACCGTCGAATCCCCAGATGGCAGTTATCCGTCATGGCTCGAAATACGGCTGCGCACCGAGTGGCAACTGATGGGCAGTTTTGTCGGTCGTTTCGGTAGTACAAGGCACATTGCTGCAATCGACTACGACAAGGGGAGACTCGAATTTCGTGTCCCCGTGCAATACGAACAAAATGCGGACGACCTGCATTTCGTGGGGACGTCAAGCGGAGATCGACTTGAAGGCAATACGGTCGACAGTAGTGGCCAAACGCTTGCATGGAGCGCCGTGCGTGCGCCCTCTCTCGAGCGGCAACATTTGCGTCAGTGGGGCGAATCGCTCAAGCTGTGGAATGGTCGGGACCTCGAGGGCTGGCGGCCACGCAGTGATGAGCAGCCCGGTTGCTGGTCTGTTGCAAACAATCTTCTAGTCGCGACGCCGCCATGCGTCGACCTGATTTCGGAGCAGTCCTTCGAGGATTTCCGCTTGCACGTCGAGTTTAAGTATCCCCAGGGCAGCAATAGCGGCCTGTACCTGCGCGGCCGTTACGAAGTGCAGATTCAAGATGACATGGGCAAAGCACTTGATCCTTTGCGCATCGGCGGCGTTTACGGCTTCCTGACCCCGACTGCTAATACGGCACGAGCGGCAAACGAATGGCAGGTTTACGACATTACGCTAATTGGCCGTCGCATTACGGTGGTA
>JABJCZ010000042.1 GCA_018668475.1 Alphaproteobacteria bacterium
ATCCCACTTGATACTGGTATGTTTCTGCAGTTATATCCAGACGAGCATAATACAGATAGTTTTTTTGCGGCTGCGTTAATGCTTGCCAGAAATGATTAGTAATTTATCTATAAAATAATTTAATTATTTTTAATTGGGCTGTTACCTGGATACTTTTTTCTGGATAAATTCAATTTTATAGCCGTCAGGGTCCTGCAGAAAGAAAAACTTGGCCATCAATGCGCCGTCACGGTGGAACTCCTTGACGTCTGTTGGCTCAAGCCCCAAGCCGGACACACGGTCGTGCTCGGCCTCAAGATCGTCGACGACAACTGCAATGTGGCCATAGCCATTGCCGTGGGTGTAGGGCTCATTTTGATCATGGTTGATCGTCAGCTCGATCTCAAAGTCAGCTTCGGCGTTACGCATGTAAACCAGCGTAAACCCGTCAAAGCCGAAGCGGTCAGCGACATCCAGGCCAAACGCGGACTTGTAGAAACTGACCGAGCGCTCTTCATCGAGAACCCTGATCATTGTGTGAATGGCCTTTGCCATCGGTAACTCCCCTACATTTCAAATTGATATTTCTACGCGCTGCATGGCACGCATACGGGATAGCCCAGCAACCAGCATTATTCAAATACCGCGTGCACTCCAGAGGTCCCGCAGCTATCGTTATGACAACAGGGAATATAAATCAGGGGAAGTGATCAATGTACAAAGCTCCAACCGGCGAAGAATATTTTATTCTCGATGGGCACACCCATTTTTGGGATGCGTCGCCGGAGAACCAGCGCAACATTCATGGCAAGCAATTCATTGATTGTTTTTACGGCTATCACTCAGCCCTCAGCCCCCCGGAAGAGGTCTGGACCCGCGAGCAGTTCGACAAATATGACGCTGAAAAAATGCATCAGGACGTCATCGTCGATGGCCACGTGGATATGGCCATTGTGCAGTCCACCCGGCTAAAGGATTTCTATAAAAAGGGCTTCAATACGCCGGAGAAAAACTACGAGCTCGTAAAGAAGTACCCCGAGCGCTTTATCGTGAGCGGTGCATTTGACCCCCGTGATGGCGAGCACGCACTCGAGGACATCGCCTATCAGGTAGAGGCGTTCAAGTGCCAAGGCATGAAACTCTATACCGCTGAGTGGAACGGCAGCTCACGCGGCTGGAAGCTGTCCGACCCCGACGCCTATCGTTGCTTCGAGCAGTGCGAAAAGTTGGGCATCAAGAACATTCATATTCACAAAGGCCCAACCATCACGCCGCTCGACAAGGATGCCTTTGACGTTAACGACGTTGACCATGCGGCGACCGACTTCCCCAACCTCAATTTCGTTGTCGAACACGTTGGCCTGCCCCGCCTCGATGAATTTTGCTGGATCGCCGTGCAGGAGCAAAACGTCTATGCCGGGCTTGCCGTGGTCTCGGCGTTCATGCATGCACGGCCTGGGTATTTCGCCGAGATGATGGGAGAGTTGCTGTTCTGGCTGGGCGAAGACCGGATTCTATTCGGCAGTGACTACGCCATATGGACGCCGCGCTGGCTGGTCGAGAAATTTGCTGCGCTTGAGTTGCCCGATGCGATCAAGGATGAGCGCGGCGTTGATCTGACGACGGACGTCAAAGCCAAAATCCTCGGGCTCAACGCGGCCCGCCTTTACGACATTGATGTGGAGGCCAAGAAAGCCGCGATCGCAAAACTATGAGCCAGGTCGCCCGCTCAATGAGTGATCATGAGGCCGAAGTCTGGGCCGCGCTCGATCTCGTGTGTGACCCGGAACTCGACGAATCCATCACCGACCTCGGCTTTGTCGAGCAGTTGGATATCCATGGCGACGGATCCGTAGATGTTTTGTTCCGTCTGCCGACATACTGGTGCTCGCCCAATTTCGCGTACCTGATGGCCAGCGATATTTACCTCTCGGTCGGGCAGCTCGATTGGGTCAGCCAGGTCCGCCCGACGTTGCGGGACCACCTGTTTGAAGAGCAGCTGAACGTCGGCGTCGCGCAGGGCCAATCATTTCGTCAGATATTTGGCGATGACGCCGATGCCGATATAGATGAGGTCCGCGGCAAGTTTCGCCTCAAAGCCTTTCAGCGCCGTCAGGAAGTGGTGCTGCGCGCGCTTCTGGCAGAAGGAATTGACGCAGCCGATATCGTCGCCATGACCGCCAGCGACCTTGAGTACAGGCCTCTATCCGACCAAGACGCCGAAATTCAGCGGCTGCGCTACCTTTCGATATTGCCGGCCATCTATTTTCATGGCCCATTTCCGTGCCGCGAATTTGCGCCGGTGGGCCAAACCATCGCGGCGAAGGCGCCAGCATTTGTCGACGACGAAGCTCGCCTATTAACGGTTGCAGGCTTGACCGAGCGCTTGCAGATGCTTCGCTCGGTGCGTTTAAACATGGAGTTTACCGGCACCATCTGCCGCAGCCTGCTTGCAGTGCGAGACAAGGCAGCAGAAGTCCCTGGGAGCAGCAACACCGGAAAGCTTGAAGATTGAGCGCAACCGGGATGCGGCATATAGCCGCCGCCCTTTCACCAGTCTCGGCCTTTGAATACACAGCAAACCTGTTAACGTTGCGGTTGCAGGGATCAGGAGAGGTGTGAGGCACGACAATAACGGGCGATAACTAGATACCAAAAATCAGGGAGATCGAAGATGATCGGTGGATATGCAGGAAAGTTGCTTCGGGTGGATCTGACCGCAGGTCGCTGTGAGACATCTCCACTGCCTGACGAATCGATATTGCGCCAATATATCGGCGGTATTGGTCTCGGCATGCGCCTGTTGCTCGACGAAGCCCCCCCTGGCGTCAAGGCAACCGATCCTGAAGCGCCGTTGCTGTTGATGACCGGCCCGTTAACCGGTACTGCCGCCCCCAGCTCTTCCAACCTCGCTGTCGTCTCGTTCAACTTCAATACACCGTTCGCAGTCGCCACCGGCCACTCACACGGTTTTTGGGCCGCCTACCTGAAACACGCAGGCTACGACGGCATTATTGTGACCGGACGCGCCGACAAGCCGGTTTATCTCTGGGTCGACGATGATCATGTCGAAATCAGGGACGCCGCCGGGGTCTGGGGTCAGGACACGCGCGAGACTGAGCGCCTGATCAAACGTGAACTCGGGGATGAGGAAAAAATTTCCGTCTGCTGCATCGGTCCCGCCGGCGAGGCCATGTTGCCCGGCGCATCGATCAAGAATGATCGCAACCACGGTGCTTCCAAAGGCAGCGTCGGCGCGATCATGGGATCGAAGCTTCTCAAGGCGGTTGCGGTGCGTGGCACAAGTGTGGTGCCGCTGGCCGACCCCACCGCGTTTGCCGATGTCAGCCAGACCTGGGACAAATCAATCATGGCTGAGCGCAAGCCAGGAGAAGGCTCCCCCGCCGTGGGCTCCCTGCTCGCCAAAGGTGGCATCACGCGGGCCTACACCTACGTTGGTGATTCCCACATGCTGGCCGGCAAAAACCTGACTGACCCGCTCTGGGGCGAGGATTATTCCAAGCGATTTGTCGAAGCCGCCAAGGACTACACGATCACGCCAAAGGAATCCTACAACTGCAGCATTGCCTGCTCCTACGATTGCCGCATCAACAGTGGCAAGTTTGCCGGCTTTACGGCCAGCATGTGCGGCGGTGGCGAGAACATGGAGGGGGCCGCCGGCATGATCGGCATCGATGACCCCGATGAGGCGCTCGCGCTCACAGACTACTTCGACGCCATGGGAATAGATTCATCCGTCGGCGGCGCGCTGATGGGGATGTCTTACGAGCTGTATGAGCGCGGCTTGCTGACCACTGAGCAGACCGGCGGACTTGAGCTCAACTGGGGCAATTATGAAGCCGCCGTGACGCTGCTT
Organism: Alphaproteobacteria bacterium; assembly: GCA_018668475.1. Classification (GTDB taxonomy): domain Bacteria; phylum Pseudomonadota; class Alphaproteobacteria; order UBA828; family UBA828; genus JABJCZ01. The sequence goes on from JABJCZ010000042.1 coordinate 3,857, forward strand.
GACCAGATGTGTAGCGGCGAAGGGTTTGGCGGCAATGTTCTCGCCAAGGGCCTGAAGGAAGCCTCCAAATTGCTCGGCAAGGAAGCGGAGGCCTGCGTCCTTCATATCCGCGGTGGCGGCATCAACATGCACGACTGGCGCCCGGCCTGGAGCGCCCTGTTGGGGCAGATCGTCGCTGGTGCCGGTGTCTGTTGGCAGGGCCCTGGCGTCGATGCCTGGACCACTGAACCCGACCTTGGCTACACCGAGTTTGCGGAGCCCCGCGTGCCGGAAGGCAAGGCGGAGGCAGTCGCCAAAACCCAGATCAAGAAACTTTGGGAGGATACGCTCGGCGTCTGCTGGTTTGCCTGCTGGGGCGTAAAAGGTGTGCTGGATTATTCTGCTGAGACCATTGCCCTTGCCACTGGCTGGTCGGACTTCGACCGCGAGGAGGCCATGGCGGTCGGCGAGCGCATGGTCAACCTGCAACGGGTCATCGCCATCAAGCGCGGCTTCACACCGGAAGATGAGTTCGACGTGTCAAACCGTCTGCTCGAAGCACCAACTGAAGGCAAATCAGCCGGCATCAGTATCCAGCCGCATCTTGAGCGCATGGTCCATGAATACTACGGCGAAATGGGCTGGGAGGCTGCGACCGGTCGGCCCACACCAGCAACGCTGGACCGCATGGGCCTGTCAGCCGACCTTTAGGTCTCCGGCGTTCGGTCCCTCTCCCGATATGCGGACGGCCCCACGATAGTGATGTAATCTGCTGTCACTGCGGGCAATAGCCCGCCTGTCGCCTTTTTCCGACTGAGCCGGAGCCCCGTCAATGACCCTGTCTGTGGACGTGTTCTATTCCTTTCGCAGTCCCTACTGCTATGTGCTGAACGCCCGCCTGCGCAAACTTGAAGCTGAGTGGGACGCACGAGTGGTGTTGCGACCGGTCTATCCCATCGCCATCCGGGATCGCGACTTTTTCAAGCGGACTGACCCGCTGCGTCGGGCCTATCACATTCTGGATGCTGCCCGAGAAGCGGAGTTTCTTGGCCTACCCTATCGCCGACCGGTGCCGGACCCGGTTGTCTCTGATCTCGAAAAAGACACATTCGCCGAGGACCAACCACATATCCACCGGCTCGTTCGGCTCGCCCAGGCCGCCGCACGCAACGGCGACGGCCTTCCTTTCGCCGACGCCGTGATGACCCTGCTATGGGATGGCCAGACCGACAATTGGCATGAAGGTGATCACCTCGCCCAGACAATCGACGGCGCCGGCCTCAACTACGCTGCGCTGGCCGCGACCGCGGAACACGAGTCGGAGGCCCTCGACGCCGAAATTGAGGCCAACCAGGTGGACCAACG
>JABJCZ010000043.1 GCA_018668475.1 Alphaproteobacteria bacterium
ATCCGCACCCTCAATCACATCGCCCAGCGTGCGCGCGTCCGTCTCGACCGCAAGAACCTGCTTTTCCGGGTTCAGGTCGTTACGACCGGAATGAATGACGCCCTTGCTGTCACAGACGTAAATATTCTCCTGCTTCGCGCCGAGGCCTACCAACAGCCCGATGCAGGCAACCGCCGATGCCCCGGCGCCTGAACAGACGAGTTTGATCTCCTCAATCTTTTTGCCAACGACACGCAGGCCGTTGAGCGACGCCGCGCTAACGCAAATGGCAGTGCCATGCTGATCATCGTGAAAGACCGGAATATTGAGCCGCTCCTTGAGCCGACGCTCTATTTCGAAGCACTCAGGCGCCTTGATATCTTCCAGATTGATGCCGCCAAAAGTTGGTTCAAGCCGGGCTACCGTCTCCACAAACATATCGACATCGGTTTCATCGACCTCAATATCGAACACATCGATATTGGCAAATTTCTTGAAGAGAACCGCTTTGCCTTCCATCACAGGCTTTGACGCCAGCGCCCCAATGGCACCCAGACCCAGCACTGCTGTGCCATTGCTGATCACAGCAACCATGTTGCCCTTGGCGGTATACTCATAAGCCGTCGCCGGATCTTTTTCGATCTCGGTACAGGCATGAGCAACACCTGGAGAATACGCCAGCGCAAGATCACGCTGGGTCGCAAGTGGTTTCGTCGGTTGGATGGCAAGTTTTCCGGGAATCGGTTCACGGTGAAACTTCAAGGCGGCTTCTCTAAGATCGTCGGGCATGCGACGACAACTCCCCTGTCAGATAATTGCCTTGGCAACTAACATTTGGCGGAACTCACTTCGAACAATATCCCCCTCACGATGAAGATGCCAAGGGCCGAGGCCAAAAAAGTGCACGCATGCCCAAATCAATGGACATGCGTGCTCCGTTACTGCTTTCAGACTGCCGGTCCGCCCGGCACGGCCACTTACTTCATGGAAGCCTTGGCCGCCGCCCGAACCTGCTTGGCGACCTCAGGGGCGACCGTGCGATCCAGCGGATGTGGCAAGATTTGATCTGCCGACACTTCATCCACGGCACCCGCAAGCGCCTTGGCCGCTGCGATCTTCATAGCACCGCTGATAACTGGCGAACGCGCATCAAGAGCGCCCCGGAAGATACCTGGGAAAACCAGCACGTTATTTACCTGATTAGGGAAATCGCTGCGACCGGTACCGATAACAGCCGCTCCACCCTTCTTCGCTTCATCCGGCATAATTTCCGGCGTCGGATTGGCCATTGCCAAGATAATCGCATCAGACGCCATGGTCTTTACGTCTTCAGCCGAAATGATGTTGCCCTTGGAAACGCCAATAAAGGCATTCGCCCCTTTCAACACTTCCTTGAGGGTGCCAGAGCGCCCGCTCTTGTTGGAAAACTCCAGCAAGCCTTGCTTCGCGGAGTTCAGGTCGCTCCGGTCAGCTGAAATAGCGCCCTTCGAATCACAAATAATAACGTCGCCGACGGGCTGAATGTCACCGCCATCAACCCCCACTCCACTGATGAGCCTGGCAATGGCCGTGCCGGCCGCGCCCGCACCATTGATAACAACGGTGATGTCCTTGAGTTCTTTGCCAATCACCTTGGTCGCATTGATGAGCGCCGCCAAAAGCACAATCGCCGTGCCATGCTGGTCATCGTGAAAGACCGGAATGCCGAGATCCTGCAACGCTTCCTCAATTTCAAAACAGCGCGGTGCAGAAATATCTTCCAGATTGATGCCGCCAAATACCGGCGCAATCAGTCGGCAAGTTTCAATAATCTTGTCGGGGTCCTTCGTATCCAGACAGATCGGCCAAGCATCGATCTTCGCGAACTCGCGGAAGAGGAGAGCCTTGCCTTCCATAACCGGAAGCGAGGCCAATGGCCCGATATCACCCAGACCCAGAACGGCGGAACCATCGGTAACAACTGCAACAGAGTTACCCTTGATGGTCAGTTTGTAGGCTGCCTGCGGATCGTCGGCGATAATTTCGCATGGCCGGGCCACACCGGGCGTATAGGCCAACGACAAATCATCGCGGCTACCGACGGGCAACTTGTTGTGGACACTGATCTTGCCCCGGAGTTGCTCGTGTAAAATAAGTGAACGTTCAAAGAAATCGGCCATGGTCTGGTTTCCTCCCTGCTTTGTGCCTGCGTATGGGTCGTCTCGATGCCTCAGGCCTGTTTCTCCGCCATGGCATCGGCTCGCCCTCTCGCATACATTCTCTCATTGATGGACATCACACGCGAGAAATTTGCACGGCGGGAACCGGGTGCTCCGGTCGAGTGGCGCTGCTCTGCCGCTCCGGAAGCATTTGACGCTGCAGTGGCAACCATGGAGGAGCGGGTCGCCGACATTCGGGCTGGCACCGCGCCTGAGCTCGTCTGGCTACTGGAACACGAGCCGCTCTATACGGCTGGCACCAGCGCTGATTTCGCCGATCTCCTCGCGCCAGATATGTTTCCTGTCCACAAGACCGGCCGCGGCGGCGAATTCACCTATCATGGGCCAGGCCAACGCATCGCTTACCTCATGCTTGATCTTGCCGCCCGGACACCCGGCAAAGGCCCCGACCTAAAAAGCTTTGTCACTCATCTCGAACAATGGATCATCGCGACGCTCGCAGCCTTTGATATTGCCGGCGAGGTCCGCGCCGGCCGCGTGGGCGTCTGGGTTGATACCGCCGACGGCGGCGAGGCAAAAATTGCGGCGCTCGGCATTCGCGTCCGAAGGTGGGTTACATTTCACGGGATATCGCTCAACGTCGCTCCCGATCTCACCCACTATGACGGCATCGTCGCCTGCGGGATCAAGGAGCACGGCGTCACGTCCCTCCAGGCACTGGGGGTCGACGTTTCAATGGATGAAGTCGATGCCGTGCTAAAGCAGGAGTTTGCGAAACGATTTGGTACGTAAGTCCGGTTGCCGTCACGCTGTCGGGTGTTGACGAAAATTGGCAAGGCCTTCCGGGGCAGCTGCAACAACGTCTACCCGATTGACCCGAGCTGCCGGCGGCCCATCACCACACGCCGATACCAAATGCTCGACCGCACCGGCTGGCCCTTCAAAATGGGCCTCCACGGTCCCATCGCGGCGATTGCGCACCCAACCGACCAGCCCATTTTCTCGTGCCTGTTCAACAACCCAGCCCCGGAACCAGACGCCCTGCACCCGGCCTTCAACGCAAACCCGTTTTGCTACGACGTCAGACAGATTTACACTCACTCAAATTCCATGATGACCTGATCGACCGCCAGACTGTCCCCCTGCGCAACACTGACTTTGGCAATCTTCCCGTCACGTTCGGCCTTCAATACATTTTCCATTTTCATGGCATCAACAACAGCAAGTGTCTGGCCGGCCTTAACCTCCTCGCCATCACTTACTGGAATGGAGACCACAAGACCTGGCATGGGTGACAGCAGAAAACGGGACAGGTCAGGCGGTTCCTTGATCGGCATGCGCGCGAAAAGTTCCGCCGCTCGTTTGGTGCGAACCATCACAGGCGCGACCACACCACGCCAACGCAACGTAAAGCGAATCCGCGCGTGATCAACCTGGACCGAGACCGGCACACCGTTCACCCGCGCCTTCATCAACCGTTTATGCGGAGACCAGCCAGTCTCCACGGTCGCTTCCTGTCCATTCCAATTGACCAGAACCGCGCCATCTGCTCCGTCGCGAACGACAACCGAATGACTATCCTCACCAATGGCCAACACCCAATCGTTTTCGGGTGGCGCGACCCTCGCCGTCAACTGCCCGCTCAGGCTGGATCGTGGCTGCTCAAGTCGGCGATGCACCGTGCCGGCAATCGGCAAAATTACGGCAAGCACTTCCGGTGTAAGTTCTGCACTCGCGAATCCGGCGGAGAATTCCTCATCCAGAAAGGCCGTTGTTAGCCGACCCTCGCGAAACCGCTCGTGCCCCATGACGCCAGACAACAAACCGAGGTTGTGAGAAATTCCGCTAATTCGATAATCGTCCAGGGCGTCCAGCATAGCGTCGATAGCGCCCTCGCGATCGTCGCCATGGGTGACGAGCTTGGCGATCATCGGATCATAGAACATCGAAATTTCTGACCCTTCCCGAACGCCGGTATCGAGCCTGACCGTTGCTGTTTCTTCTGGTGGCTCGTGCCGCACCAACCGACCAATGGAAGGCGCAAAGCCCCGCGCCGGATCCTCAGCATAAACCCGGGCCTCCATGGCCCAGCCGGTCGTCTTGACTCCGTCTTGCGTCAATGAGAGTGACTCGCCGGCGGCAATCCGAATTTGCTGCTCCACCAGATCAAGCCCAGTGACCATCTCGGTTACCGGGTGCTCCACCTGCAGTCGCGTGTTCATTTCCAGAAAATAGAAATTCCGGGCCGGGTCCGCGACAAATTCAACGGTGCCGGCAGAGGTGTAATCCACCGCCCGCGCCAACGCACAGGCCTGTGCGCCCATTTCGGCGCGGGTTGCCTCATCCAGCAGTGGGCTCGGTGCTTCCTC
>JABJCZ010000006.1 GCA_018668475.1 Alphaproteobacteria bacterium
ACCCGTACTTGTTCCGGCGCAGTGCCACCGTAACTGTTTCTGGCACTGGCGGCCCGGCCCGGGTCAAGCGCCGCGCGGGCGTCCTCGGTGATTCCCGACGCGATGGCTTGCATGTCCGCAAGTTTCAGGTCCCAAAGCTGGCAGCCTTGATCATCGGCCAGTTGCACAACTTCGGCGGTCACGTGATGTGCATCGCGAAACGGCATGTTGAGGTTGCGCACCAGCCAATCGGCAAGTTCGGTCGCGGTCGCATGGCCGTTGCCGGCAGCCGCCCGCATGGCATCCTCGTTTACGGTCATGTCGCCGATCATGCCAGCCGCGGCCCGCAGGCACAGCGACAGCGAATCGAATGCGTCGAACACGGGCTCCTTGTCTTCCTGCATATCTTTCGCATAGGCCAGTGACAGGCCTTTCATGGTTGTCAGCAAAGCGACAAGTGCGCCGGTAATGCGCCCGGTCTTGCCGCGCATCAGCTCGGCGGCATCCGGATTGCGCTTTTGCGGCATAATCGAACTGCCGGTCGAGTATCCGTCTGACAACCGGATAAATCTGAACTGGGCGCTGGACCAGATCACCAGTTCCTCGCCCAGCCGCGACAGGTGGGATGCGCATAAAGAAGCAGCGGCAAGGGCCTCCAGTGCGAAATCCCTGTCGGACACAGTGTCCAGCGAGTTTGCGGTTGGTCGGTCAAAGCCGAGGGCCTTTGCCGTCTGGTCCCGGTCGATGGGAAATGATGTGCCGGCCAGGGCTGCCGCGCCGAGGGGGCTTTCATTCAGCCGCGCCCGGCAATCGGCAAACCGGCCCCGGTCGCGCCCCAGCATCTCGGTATAGGCGAGCAAATGGTGGCCCAGCGTTACGGGTTGCGCACTCTGCAAATGGGTAAAGCCCGGCATGACGGACGCTACGTGGCTATCAGCTTGATCGATCAGGGCCCGCTGCAGGGCCACAATCTCATCCGTTGTCCGGTCGATAGCACCCCGGACCCAAAGCCGAAAATCCGTCGCGACCTGGTCGTTCCGCGAGCGTGCGGTGTGCAGCCGGCCAGCGGCGTCGCCGATCAGTTCCCGCAGACGGGATTCGATGTTCATGTGAATGTCTTCAAGCGCAGGATCGAACGAAAAGTTTCCTGCCTCGATTTCACCCTGAATAGTGGCCAGACCCTTCCGGACCGCCTGACCATCCTCCTCGGTCAGAACGCCCACAGTCTCCAGCATTTCGGCGTGCGCAAGGCTTCCGGCGATGTCCTCTTTGTAGAGCCGCCGGTCGAAATGAATGGAGGCATTGATTTCCTCCATGATTGATGCCGGCGCGGCGCCAAACCGCCCACCCCACATAGGGTTTGCGCCCGGAGCCTCATCCGTGCTGGCCGGCATTGTCCCGACCGGCTGGCCGGTCTTGCCTGTCGAATTCTTTGTCATGGTCTTGTTACTTTTCGGTCTGTGGCCGAATGGTTTGCTACGGTAGGCAATTACAGTAGCCGATTCGGTAGCGGGCGCATATTGCCCAGCGTTGCGTCAGGATCAACCCTCAAATCGCGGCTTCTAGTTTCCTGCGACGGTTGACCCGGCTTGGCGCCGCCGCCTATCTTGGCTCAAGGGTTCGCGCCGGTGAGGGTCCGGCATTGTTCAAACGGTAGGATAAATCATGATTCCAGCTCGATTGTTTGCCCGCGCGGTTGCTATTGCCGCCGCCGGTATCGTCACTGCGGGCTTTGTCGCCGGCGAGGCAAAGGCACTAGACGACGCCAGCTTTTATGTATTTGTGCCCAATCGGGCATCTGCTGATGTAGCCGTTATTGATACGCGGACTGATCGCGTTGTCAGCAAAATAGATGTTGGCCATGTCCCGCACCAGGTTGCCGTTTCACCGGACCTCGACAAGATTGTCGTGACCAATACGGCGGACGACACCGTGTCGATCATTGATCTGGCGAGCCTTACAGTGGAAGCGACGGTGCCGCTGGACAATGAGCCCGAGCACATGGCGCTGAGCCCAAACGGTGATGTCGTCGCCGTTGGCAATATCGGTAGCGGGACAGTTTCTTTTGTCTCGCTGGTGTCTGGGGTCGAAACCGCCCGCACCCAGGGCTTGTTCGAACCCCATAACATGACCTTCAGCGCGGACGGCCTTCGGCTCTATGTTGGCAATCTTGGGGCCAATTTTGTGAGTGTTGTAGACGTGCCGAGCGGCAAGGTCGTGGAGGAAATCACGATTGGTGCTGGCAAGGCTGTAGCGTCACTCGCATCCGAGTCTGGGGACTATCAGGGTATTATTAACGTGACCAGCACGCCGGATGGTCGGCTGGGCTTCGCCGCCTATGGTGAAGGTGATCGAATGGCAGTGATCGACCTTTCTACTTCAGAGGTCATCCGCACGCTGGAACTTGGCGATCTGCCGTGGCGCGCCTTTTCGACCAGTGATGGTCGCTTCATGCTGGTGCCCAACAATGGGGACCGCACCGTGTCGGTGTTCTCTACCGAAACGCTGGAAGAAGTCGCTCGCCTGCCGGGTGGAGAAGACATGACGGGTATCAATACCGCCATGTTCGATACGCTGGCCTACGTGATAAGCCGGGGCGACGACATGGCAATTGTCCTTGATCTGACCACCATGCAGCGCATCGGTGAAGTGGCGCTGCCGTCATCGCCGGAGACCGGTGTGGTGACGCCGGATGGCCGCAAGCTCTATGTCGCCCTGTCAGGTAGTGACCAAGTTGCCGTCATTGATACAGCGGCCATGACCGTAATTGAAATGATCGGAGGCGTGGGTGAAGAGCCCTGGGGTGCGCATATGGTTGGCGCGCTTAACTACTGCCACTAGCCTCGCGTTTGGCATAATTGGTATTGCGACGGCGTCGTCCGCTCTGGCGGGCGACGCCGTTCGTTTGCTCGGTGTTGCGATCCATGAGGCCGGGTTGCCTGAGGAGCGCGCCGACGAGATCCGCGACGCCTGTGGTCCCGTCGCCGAGTTGTGCATCGCGCAGGGTATCGTCGACGCGATTGGGCCGAAAGCAGCGCTCGTCCAGGTGCGCCATCCCGACAGCGATACGGTTCGCCTGGCCGTAACGGCGCCATCCATCACCGATCTGTCATTCCTCGCGCCAGATATCCTGCGTGTGCGGCTTGACCATTTTGGGCGCAAGGCGGAATGGGAGGTGGCTGAGGCCGTTCTGGCTGGAGGCAACAACATCCAGACCATTGAATTGGACCTGCGCGGCAACAGCGGCGGTGACCTTGACCGGATGATGCGTGTAGCGGCGTTGTTTACGGGTGCTGTGGCGAACGCTTTGGATTTGACGTTCCTGACCCGGCAAGAGGCCGT
>JABJCZ010000459.1 GCA_018668475.1 Alphaproteobacteria bacterium
ATTCAGCAATCTGTTCTACAGTTAGACCAGATACATCACCTAGAGCATCAAGAGGGTCAACGTTAGCTTTCGCACGTGATTCCTTCTGCTTAGGAATAGATGTAATCTCACCTGAACGTAGGAAAGATAACGCTTTACCACGAATTGAGTTGATTGATTTGCCTAAAGCTTCTGCTAATTCTTCAACGAATGCACCGTTAGCGTGCATGTCTAAGAATGTAGCTTCTTCTTCTGGAGTGTATGTACGAGCCACTTCTACTTTTTCAGCAGGCTTGACGTGGTCAGTAAGTTCCATAGAAAGGATTTTACCTTGTACTTGCTTAGCTGAGAAAGCACCGCTTTCAAAGTTAGCAGCAATGTCTGCGTACGTGTATGCGCCACTGTTGCCAGTAACGAAGCTTGATAATGAGTCGGCTTGCTCATCAGTAAAGGCCTTCTTGTTAGCAGAACTTGCTAGTTCTACGTCATAGCCCATCTTGCGTAGCTTAGAGCTAACAGAGCGAGTTGTTGTGTCAAGCTCTACTGCTGCGTTTGCTACTGTTTCTTGTGATACTGTATCCATGCCTTCTGCGATTGCTGTAAGGATACGAGTTCTATCATCTGTCCATCTTGGAGTTGTCATAATATTTCCTTTATAATGTCTTTGATTGTTAAAATTGGAATACCTAAGCTTTCGGCTTTGGTACTCTTGCTTGATTTTCTTCCTTCTTCATCCACTAAGAAATCAGTTTTCTTAGTAACAGAGGAAGTAACGGTAAACCCAAATGACTCTAAGTAATCTTTTGCAAGACTTCTATTAGCAAAGTCATTCAATTTCCCTGTAATACAGACTGATTTTCCGATACTTTCAGCTGTTGGTTCTTGTACATCTGCCCTGAATGAAAAAGGCAAATACTCTAGGTTGTGTAGAAATTCCCTATCATACCAATCGAGTAGGTTTGCACAGGATTTTGGGCCAAGCCCAGCTTTGGTACAACTGCTCATAGTAATATCACTAAAGTTAGCAATCTTACTAAAAAGTTTCTTGGAAGCAGTTTTACCGATTAATGGAATGGAGAACGCAGGTAGCAGTTGACACGCATCTACAGATTTACTTGATTCTATCTGCTGGAGCAACTTAGCACCTACACGCTCACCAATTTCATTGTTTATTTCAGATTGAGATATTGAATAAATATCTGATATAGAACTAAGAGATAACTTTTCAATGGTTTTCGGTCCGAGTCCCTTAATTTTAAGAGTCTTTGCGAAATGCTCAACCATTTTACTTGACTTAGCCTCACAATCTGTGTTACGACAGAATAATTGGTCATTGACCAATTCTAGTAAACTGTCGCAGGTGGGACATGAGGTAGGTACTGTAATTGTGGTTAAATTCATCTTGTTATTTCTCAATTTTCTATATTATATATTATACGGAACTTTCATCAAAAAGTCAAGTATTATTTTTTTCGATGTTTGAACTGACTCTTTCAATAATACGGGGGATTATCTTGCCCGCCCTTATTACCTTTACTCGACACCCTATTTCTAGATTCAAACTTTTGATGTATGCCATGTTGTTCAAGGTTGCCCTCGAGATAATAGCGTCATCAATTTCTATAGGGTCTAGTATTGCTACTGGAGTAACCTTTCCACTTTTGCCCGTCTGCCATACTACATCTAGTAATGTGGTTTCAATGCCTTCTTCTCTAGTCTTTAGAGCATAAGCACCACGAGGGTGGTGTGATGTATAACCTAAGTCCGAGTACTCTTTGTTGTCGTTTACACGGATTACTTTACCATCATTTGGATACTCATTCCAATTGTTACTTTGGTCACAGGTTGCAACATTAAAACCTTCATAGAGTAGACTACTCATATCAGTCTTATAGAAAGGGCTGATGCTAGGTTCTACACTATAGGCTATAAAAGTAAGGTTTCTGTTTCTGAACTCATTAACGTCCTTAAGATTTAAGGCACCTGCTGCGTAGTTTCGTGCATTAGGTATTTCTTTAGGGGCTACTATCTCGCCAGTTATTTGTAAGTTATCGAACTCTTTAAACTGTAACTTAGTCCAAAGTTGCTTTGGTACTATATCAGTAAACATAAACTTATCGGTTATATCTACACCTGCAATACCATCGCCTCTAGTTACTACTCGGGACAACTTACCCTTTTTATACTGTATAGCAATTGCTGCCCCATCTAATTTAGGGGTTTCTATTACATTACTTTTATAAGTTGGGGGTGTGTCCTCGCCTTCAAATACTTTTTGAAGTGAGTACAAGGGGAATAGATGCTTTCGTTTAGCGTCAGGGTTGTAGCCTACACGCTCATAACCCTCTTTCGTAGCGAGGGCATCAAATTCTTCATCTGACAAAAAAGGCGAACCTTCGAAGTACGCCTTTGATGCCTTATCTAATAAGTCTTTAGTCATAAATTATCTTAGTTAAGTGTTTAAAGTGTTGTTCTGTTGTTATTTTTCGATTTTATATAATATATATTATACGCAAGTTTAAGTTATTTGTCAAGAAATATTTTTTATTCGTTATATAAATCTTTTAATAAATCCTTAAAGTGTTCTTGTATAATACTTTTGCTCTCTGATAAGGAAAGTAGTTCTACTAGTCCTTCAAATAAGTTGGATAGACTGTTGAGTTCAAATGGAAGGCACACTCCCTCTTTCGTGGGTTTATACTCTCCTTCAAAGTCTAAATAGTATTTTCGTATATGAATATACTCAACATCTCTGAAACTAGATACTACTAACCTATATTGTATCTCTTTATCTTCTTGTTCTAGAATTACCTTCTCGTAGACGTCATCATCAGTAATCATAATATTCTATTTCTCAAAATTGTAGATAAAGGTTGAATATTAGTAACTGCTTCGATGTTTATCTGTCTAAAAGAGTCTGTATCCCAACAGAATAGCAGGATACAATCTTCTTTCACCGTTATGTTTTTCTTCTTATTTTTCTCTTTTATATACTCACAGGAATTAAATTCTAGAGTACATACGTTATATTTTAGTTTCTTAGATACTGGACTTCGGTACGTAATGACTGCGTCACCAGCCGACTCCATTTTCTCTAAGAACAGGGATTTCATCATTTATCTTTACTCCTAACTGTTGTAAATGTCGAAGACTACCTAACTCGTACCACGGAACATAAG
>JABJCZ010000044.1 GCA_018668475.1 Alphaproteobacteria bacterium
ACCGGTTTCTTCCTGTATAAACATCCCACCGGTCAGCTCATTTCCGGTTGAGAGACACATAAAGATAGAACGATGAAACCTGCTGCTTTTGAATATCACGCGCCGACGACAATCGACGAAGCCGTCGCCCTGCTAGCGGAACATGCACCGAATGACGGTCGCATTCTTGCCGGCGGCCAAAGCCTGGTCCCCACGATGGCGTTCCGGCTGGCACGACCAACTCATCTCATAGACATTAATAATGTCGCAAATCTCGACAAGCTCGCCATAGAAAACGGCGCCTTATGTATTGGCGCGACAGTACGACATGCCCAATTCCACACACCTGCCTGTGAGGGCACCCTGGGACGTTTGCTGACTGATGTCGTAAGTAATATTGCCCATTACCCGATCCGCCAACGCGGTACGTTCTGTGGCAGTGTTGCCCATTCGGACCCTGCGTCTGAATGGTGCCTGGTCGCCGCGACGCTGGATGCCACAATGATTGCGCAAAGCGCCTCCGGTGAACGGCTTATTCCCGCTGCAGAGTTCTTTGAAACCGTCATGACCACGACGCTGGATGAAAACGAGCTGTTACGCGAAGTTCGCATTCCGGTGCTCAGCAGTGACACAGTCTATGGGTTTCAGGAATTCAATCGTCGTGCCGGCGATTTCGCAATCTCGATGACGCTTGTTACCTATCGTGTTGAGAGCGGAAAAATCGTCAATCCACATGTCGGTGTCGGTGGTGCCGAAGACCGGCCTCGCCGGATTGCAGAGGCAGAAGCGGCTCTTGCCGGACAAGCACCCGGTGATGACGCTTTTAGGGCGGCAGCAGATGCCGCCGCCGCCGCGATCGACCCGATGGAAGACCATGCAACAAACGCCCAGTACCGCCGCGATCTAACCGCGACGCTGGTGCGCCGGGCGTTGGAGAATGCCGCATCATGAGTGACAAAAAAGACATAACCCTCTCCATTAACGGACGGGATCATAAGGTTTCGGTCGACCCGCGCTGGACGCTTGCCGACGTTATTCGCGATCATTGTGGACAAACCGGCACGCATCTCGGCTGCGAACATGGCATTTGCGGCGCATGCACTGTTCTGGTGGACGATGCACCGGTCCGGTCCTGCCTGATGTTCGGTATTCAGGCCGATGGCAAAGAGATCCGCACAGTCGAAGGTCTCGCCGATGGCGATGAATATCATCCATTGCAAAAAGCCTTTATGGAAAATCACGCTTTGCAATGCGGCTATTGCACACCGGGCTTCCTGATGTTGGCGACCGGTATTCTTGAAGCACAGCCCGATATCAGCGATGACGATTTGAATGAAGTTCTGTCCTCAAACCTGTGCCGTTGCACCGGCTACGCCAATATCATCAAGGCCGTTCGCGCCGCTCGCGACGAAATGAAGGCGGCAAGCTGATGGCAACCGCAACAAACAGAATGCTAGGGCATTTGGGCGATAGCGTTGAGCGGCTCGAAGACCCACCGCTGGTTACCGGCAAGGGCCGCTTTGTTGGCGACATCAATTTTTCCGACCAGCTGCATATGCGGATCGTTCGCAGCGACCACGCCCATGGCAAGATCATATCTGTCGACACATCGGCCGCTGAAGCGGTTCCCGGCGTCGTCGCGGTCTGGACAACCGAGAATATTGACGACATCCCTCCGATTGATTTCCGTGAAGGCAGTGATCCTACCCTGGCATTATTCCGCCAGTATCCATTGGCCCGCGAGCTCGTACGCTATGTCGGTGACCCCGTGGTCGCGGTCTTTGCTGAAGACCCGTACACCGCCGAAGACGCCGCAGAGCTGGTTGTTATTGAAATTGATCCGCTACCGGTTCTGATTAACGCCGATGATCCGCCGCAGGATTTCAAAGGCCAAGCAACAACCGAAGCCGCCATTGTCGAACAAGGATATGGCGACATTGATACAACTTTCGCCAACGCCTTTAAGGTCGTCGAAATCGATGTGAAGGTTAGCCGTCATACCGGCGTTCCCATGGAATGCCGCGGCGCCATTGGCCGTTATGACGAAGCTCGCGATGTTCTTGAAATGTATGGCGCGGCAAAAGTCCCGCATCGTAACCGGGACACACTGTGCCGGATGCTTAATCGGCCAGCTTCCGGCCTACATCTGTTCGAAGGCCATACCGGCGGCGGATTTGGTATCCGTGGCGAGCTTTATCCGGAAGATGTCCTCGTTTGTGTCGCCGCCATGCGATTACGCAGACCGGTTAAATGGATTGAAGACCGCCGGGAACATTTGATGGCAGCCAATCATTCGCGCCAGCAACGTCATATAATCCGCGCTGCCGTGGCTGAGGATGGCGAAGTTGTCGGGCTGGATGACGAGCTTTATCTCGATCAGGGCGGCTATATCCGTACCCATGGCACCCGCGTCGCCAACATGACGACAGGCACACTGCCCGGCCCATACCGATTTCCGGTATACCGCTCGATTTGTCACTTCCGCCTGACCAATAAAACTCCCGCAGCCACCTATCGTTCGCCAGGCCGTTGCGAAAGCACGTTTGTGCGCGAACGGCTGATGGATGCCGTAGCCGTTGCGATGGACATGGACCCGATTGCCGTCCGCCGCCGCAACCTGATTTCGCTTGAAGAGATG
>JABJCZ010000045.1 GCA_018668475.1 Alphaproteobacteria bacterium
AGACGTTTTGCGTCCTTCTGGCCGATGGCCGCCGCTGAGCCCGCAACGATTGCGATCAACGACAACGGCATGAGAATTTCCATCAACGGCATCTTGCCGAACGCGAAATCCGCACCAAAAACGGTGAACACGAATCGTAGCAACAAGTAGGCGCCAACTTTGGTCGATGTCGCCGCGAGAAACGCCGAGACAGTCGATGGCGCATGGGTGTAAGCGCCGGGCAACCACAGGTGTAGCGGGAATAGGGCCAGCTTAATGAGGATGCCGACGGTCAGAATGGCAAACGCGACGATTACCGGCCGGGTGTCGGCGACCGGGCCGATGCGCTCGGCAAGATCTGCCATATTGAGCGTGCCCGTCATCATGTAGAGCAGGCCGATACCGATCAGAATAAAGGTCGCACCGATGGTTCCCTGAATCAGGTATTTGTAGGCTGCCTTTAGCGCTTGTCGTTTTGGCCCAAGGCCAATGAGCACATAGCTCCCCAACGACGCAATTTCGAGAAATACGTAAACATTGAAAGCATCTCCCGACGCGACGATTCCAAGCAGGCCGGTCAGGGTCAGTAGATACACTGCATAAAACAGGTGACGCCGGTGTGGCTCAATCTCCCGGGCCACGCTTTTGGCCGCGAAGGGAGTGACCACAGCAGCTATCGCCGAAATCATCAGCAGAACATAAGTGTTCAATGCGTCGAGGCGGTATTCAATTCCGTAGGGCGGGGGCCAGCCGCCGAGGTGATAGATGACCTCGCCTTCATTGATGACCTGTATGAGCAGCAGAGAGACCATGGCCAGAATGGCCCAGGTGACCAGTGTCGCCAGCGCCCAGGCATATTTGTCCCGTCGTAGAAGGACACATAGGGGCGCAGCGATCATCGGCACGATGACCTGCAACACGGGCAGGTGACTGCTGATCACTGTTCGTCCTCGGCGCGGTCGAGGGCTTCGATCTCGTCATCTTCTTCTGTGCCATAGGTGCGCTTGATGGCAACCGTCAGGGCCAGACCGACGGCGAGGGTCGCAACCGAAACCACGATGGCGGTCAGGATCAACACATGGGTCAGCGGATTGGAGTAGACAGTGAAGCCTTCAGCGATGATGGGGGCAGTGCCGCCCGACACTTTGCCGATGCTGATGAAGAGCAGAAAAACCGAGGTCTGAAACAGGCTCAGACCAATCAGCTTCTTGATCAAGTGCCCACGCGCGGTAACCGCATACAGGCCGACCATTGCCAGAGCAATGGCGACCCAATAATTGAAGTGACCCAACACGTCCATGTCAGCGACGCCCGGCGAAGCTGAAATAGATCATCAGCATGGCGGCTGCAACGGCGACGCCGACTCCAATTTCGATGATCAGAATGCCGAGGTGATTGCCGTGCGCGGGGTCGTGCGCCAACACGCCATACTCAAGAAATTGTCCGCCGGCCATCATCGTTGCGACGCCGACACTGGCATAAAGCAAGACGCCAATGCAGGACAGGGCGACAAGCATCCACATTGGTGCAACGCGACGGGCGGGCCCGACATCGAACACGATTGCATAGAGGATCAACGCGGCGGCGATGATGACACCAGCCTGAAAACCGCCACCAGGCCCGTAGTCGCCATGCATCTGCACGTAAAACCCGAACAGTAAGATGAAAGGGATCAGGAGTTTGGCCATCACCCGAAGGACGAAATAATCCTTCATGTTTCGTCCGTCCTGCGCCGGCGCCTCAAACCGCCGAGCAGCACGACCACACCCATGCCAGCGGTGAAGACGACGGTCACTTCCCCCAGCGTGTCGAAGCCGCGGTAGGAGGCCAGCACCGAGGTGACCACATTGGGCACTCCCGTCTGGGCCTCGGCGTTCTCAAGGTAGTAGGGAGCAACATGCACCTGTGCCGGCGCCTGGGGGTCCCCAAATTTGGGCATATCGATCGTGCCGAAAATCAGTAGCCCGCCCGTTATCAACGCGCCAGCGAGCGGGAACCAGGGTTTGCGCACCGGAGGTTTTTCCTGCCGCCCGGTTAGCCAGATCGCGAACAGCATAAGTGCTGTGGTCAAACCGGCGCCCACGGCAGCCTCGGTAAAGGCAACATCCACCGCATCCAGCACGACCCAGAGCGCGGCCATGAGCAGACTGTAAATGCCGAGCAGCATGGCTGACGCCAACAGGTTGCGCAGCCACACGGCGGCGATACCTGTGGCGAGCACGAACACGAGCAGCACAATGTTAATGTAGAGGTCTATGGCTTGCGCTCCTTGCGATCAGCCTTGGTCCACGGCTTGATCCCGTCGAGCAGGGCGGCGTGGGCGAGCGCGTAAGACGCGGTGGGACTGGTGAAAATCAGAAACACCATAATGAGCACGAGTTTGACCGTGACCAAGGTCGCGCCGGCCTGAAGCATCAACCCCGTCAGCATCAACCCGGCGCCGACGGTGTCCGTCAGCCCGGCCGCATGAACGCGGCAAAAAACATCTGGCAAACGAATCAGCCCAATGCCACCTGCCAGGATGAAAAAGGCCCCGGCAGAAATGGTGATCCAGCTGAGGACATCGAGCACCATATCAGTTACCCACCGGACCACGCCGCTGGCGAATAAAGCGCAACACAGCAATGGTTCCGATAAAATTCAGTAGCGCGTAAAGCAGCGAAATGTCCAGAAAGTCCGGTCTCTCCATCAGAAACCCGAGAACAGCAATGAGCAGCACCGTCTTGGTGCCGATACTGTTTACCGCGAGCACCCGGTCGTAAACGGTAGGACCAGCAAAAGCACGGGTGAGGCCGAGTGCCATGGTTGCGAGAAGCGCGGCTGCGGCGGCCAGAAACATCACTTGTCGGCCTCCAGCTCGGTGACGCGACGGTCCATTTCGCTCCGGATCAGATCGTCCATTAAATATCGGCTGAGCGCGTGAACCTCGATCTCGCCTTCCTTGACGTCGGTGGTCAATGTGCCCGGTGTGAGCGTGATGGAATTGGCATAG
>JABJCZ010000046.1 GCA_018668475.1 Alphaproteobacteria bacterium
GACAAAATGGAAAAACCTGTTTCTTGCGGGTGACTGGACAGCAACCGGCCTGCCGGCGACCATTGAGGGCGCCGTGCGCTCGGGCCTCAACGCGTCCATCAGGGCCCGGCGGTACTCGCGCTAGACCTATTTGTCGCGGCACAAAAAAAGGGCGGCGCCGCAGCACCGCCCTTCCTTGAACAAATTACTAACTTATCAAGAAGCCGCTGCGAGATTAGCCGCTGCGAAATCCCAATTGGCGAGGCTCTCCAGAAACGTGCCGATGTAGACCGGTCGCTTGTTCTGAAAGTCCAGATAATAGGCATGCTCCCAGACATCGATGGTCAGCAGCGCTGTCTGCCCATGGGCAACCGGCGTGTCGGCATTAGCCGTTTTGGTGACTTTCAACTTGCCACCATCAAGCACCAACCAGGCCCAACCGCTGCCGAATTGCGTGGTTGCCGCAGCCGTAAACGCTTCGACAAACTTGTCGTAGCCACCAAGATCAGCATCAATTTTTGCCGCCAGATCGCCGGACGGCTTGCCGCCGCCATTTGGCTTCATCGAATTCCAGTAAAATGTGTGGTTCCACACCTGTGCGGCATTGTTGAAGATGCCAGCCTTTGCAGCGTCTCCTGCAACGGCGTTGATCACATCCTCAAGAGACTTGTCCGCAAGGTCGGTATCCTTGGTCAGGTTATTGAGGTTGGTGACGTAGGTCGCATGGTGTTTGCCATGGTGAAAATCCAGGGTGTTCGCCGAAATATGCGGCTCCAGTGCGTTACCCGCATACGGCAGGGACGGATGTTCAAATGCCATTTCTATATTCCTCTTTCATTCAGCTCAGGACAAATAGGTGATCGGCGCGGCGCCCGCGTCCGAACATTCGGTTAATGTGAATCTCGACAGCTGGCGCTGACAGTCAACCGTAAAGCTCAAAGGGTTATGCGCCCGGCAATAGCGCTGCGGCCACTTGCCGCTCCTCTCCCAGCAATACGTTGTAAGTACGGCACGCTGCCCCAGTATCCATGCACTCTACACCGAGGCCCTTCTCGCGAAGAGTCTGTCGCAGGTCCGCCGACACCATTGAAAACGCCGACCCGGTCCCGATCAACAGAATTTCGACTGGCGGATTGGCGGCAAACACGTCGCCGAAATCGTCCGCCTGTAATGTGTCGATGGAACCAGAAAAGGACCAGGGGCGCGTTTCTCCTGGAAAAATAAGCACAGACCCTTCGTGCCTCACGCCACTGATATCAAATCCCGTTGCGTCATATTTACGAACGACCTGAAGATCCTCAGCCACTTGCGGCGTAATATCCATACTCGCCGCCTAACGGCCCTTGCGTTTCGCTTTTTTGTTCCGCCGACCTCGCCTCGAAGATGAGCGCTGACCGCGTGGCGCAGCGCCCGTCTTCTGCTTGTCCTTTTTCGGTTCGTCGGCGGCTGACCCTTCATCGGCCAGTAATCCGGCCAACTCGGCATCTACGGCAGCCGTCTCGGTTTCGGCAGCAGCCTGCAAACGCTCAGCATCCGCAAATCGATCCGCCTTGTCCGCCCGAGGGCCCCGTTGAGGCCGAACATAGAACAGAAGCGCCCCTGCCACGAAAATTGACGAATACGTGCCAGCGACCACGCCCCAGATCATGGTGAAGCTGAAACCGCGTATGACCTCACCACCAAAAATAAACAACGCGAGGAGTGCAAGCAGCGTCGTGCCAGAGGTAATCACGGTTCGAGACAGGGTCTCGTTGACGCTCTGGTTCAGTAATTCGAGCAACGGTAGCGTCTTGTATTTTCTCAGGTTCTCACGCACGCGGTCATAGACGACCACAGTATCGTTCATCGAATATCCGACGATTAGCAACACCGCGGCCACGCTAGCCAGATTAAATTCAAATCCAGTCAGCGAGAGCATGCCCAGCGTCAGCACCACATCGTGGACAAGCGCAATAACAGCACCAATGGCAAATGGTAGCTCAAACCTGAACCAGATATAGGCCAGCATCAGGGCAATCGCGACGATCATGGCGATGACGCCGGCCTGAATCAGTTCGCCGCCCACCTTGGGGCCAACGGTTTCCGTGCGGCGGTAGGTGATTTCCGAGCCGTAGGTCGATAGCGATTCCTTAACCGCCGCAACAGCAATCTGCTGAGCAGCGCCGTCGCCCGGCTGAC
>JABJCZ010000047.1 GCA_018668475.1 Alphaproteobacteria bacterium
GAATCGTAGGCGATGCCGATGATTTCGGCTGGCGCGAAAAATGTGAGGCACATAACCAGGACGTAGCCACCGATGATGAGCCAGTGCACCGGCCAGCCCTTGAGGATGCGAAAAACGCCGAGTGTAATGCCGAGGCCAACTGCAAAAGCGACCGTATAGCGCAGGCCAAAGGCATAGGCCGCGCGCCCGCTGTCGGAATTTTCGATGGCGCCGACGTCAGCCGCGGTCCGGGCGGCTTCGTCGGCAACCGCAATCAGCGCGGGCTCGGCCACCGTGGTCCCGCAGCCCAACGCGAACGCGAAAAACAACAGCCAGAACAGGCTGCCCTTGCGGGAGAAATCCTGGGCGAGGCCCTCACCAAGAGGAAACAGCCCCATCTCCAGCCCTTTAACGAAGAGTGCCAGCCCCAGCATGACGAACGCGAGGCCGATGACAATTTTTTCGATATCCGGAAATGGCTGGCGCAGGACGGCCAGCTGAAACACGGCGATCACCGCAATGATGGGTGCCAGATCGCGCAGCGTCCCCAAGATGAGGCGGGCAAACGGCAGGAGCGGCTCGAGCAGCAAATATTCCCGCAAGCGCACGTGCAAGGGTAGGCGCAAACGGCGCTCCGGTGGGTCCGGGTTCATGAGGTCGCGCAACGATGCGGCTCCATCAAATAGTGTCCGGCAGAGTGTATCCGGCAAAATGTGTCGGGCGGCCATCCGGTGCCAGCGAATCGATCAGCACCTTCACTTATGTTTATAGGCCCAGCGAGCACGACGGCAAAGCCGAACAGGCAGGTTGATGTTGCCTGCTGCAGCCGCAGCGCAGGCGTCCCCTTGCGATCACAAAGTTTTCATGGGGAATTCGGGGACGCGCCCATCAACAAAAGAGTATTCAGTCTGGTGCGACCCGATGCTTTGTTCATTGGGCTCTCGCACGGGAGATGGTGATGGCTGACTGGTTACCCTGGGTCACCCTGATGGTGTATGGCGTGTTTATCTGGCGCCTCATGCCGGCTGGCGTGACCCCCGTCCAGTTTTTTCGCGGCTCCGCGCGCGGTGGGGCTGAGCCGGGCTTCTGGCTGCTGGTCGCGAGCGCCGCCATTACCTGGCTATTTGCCAAGTCCATTGCCAATGCGGCAAGCCTCGGCGAGGCGTTCGGGCTGTTGGGCGGCATTGGGTACGGGCTCTATTATTTGAGTTTTATTGTCGCGGCGGTGGGAATCTGGTTCATCCGGGTGCGCGGTGGCCATGGCTCAATCGCCGGATTTCTGGTCGCCAAATATGGCACGACGGCGGCGCGTATATTTTTTGCGGCCATTGCCATCAGGCTGTTTAACGAAGTGTGGTCGAACACCAAGGTCGTAGGCCTCTTCTTTGGCACGGAAGGTTCGGGCGCCTATTGGTTTTCCGCCGCGGTGGTCACCGCGTTTACGGCCTACTACAGCTGGCGCGGCGGTTTGCGATCGAGCTTGCTGACCGATGGCGCGCAAATGGTGCTGGCGGCGGTTTTGCTGGTGGTGATCGCGCTGTTTGTCTGGCCCGATATTGGCGCCCGCGGGCTGCCGGATGTGGGGGCGACGGCGAGTGCCGCCGGGTGGACCTTCTGCGGCCTCGCGTTGATCCAGGCCCTGTCCTACCCTTTCCATGATCCGGTGCTGACGGATCGCGCGTTTCTCACTCGGCCCGGGGTCATGGTCAGGGCGTTCGTTGTCGCCGGCCTGGTTGGTGCGCTGTTTATCGTCGTTTTCAGCGGGGTTGGTATTTATGCCCGGTTGGAAGGGCTGAGCGGCAACCCCTCCGTTTCGGTCGCCATGGCGCTGGGCTTGCCGCTGATGCTCGTGTTCAACGTCATCATGGTGACCAGTGCCGGCTCAACGCTTGATTCGACATTTTCCAGTGCCTCAAAGCTGGCCGCGCGTGATTGGCATAAAAAGCCAGGCGATGCCGGTTCCGGCGGTGTCATCAGCCCAGCCACGGTCGCGCGGGGGCGCGCGTTCATGGTCGGGATTGCCGTTCTTGGCAATCTGCCGCTGCTTTCCATCTACATGGGAGATATGGCGGGCCCGGCGGTAATTGCGGCCACCACCATCAGCGGCACCATGGTTATGGGACTGGCACCGATACTTTTGCTGGCGTTTGTCCGTGGTGCCGGAAGGC
>JABJCZ010000048.1 GCA_018668475.1 Alphaproteobacteria bacterium
CGGTAAGAACTTTTTCTGACAAACCTTCCAGCGTCAGGTCGCGGGACAAAATTCCATGACCTAACGCTCCGTCCCAACCGCTGTAGCGCTCGTCGACTGCCGATTTCAACTGACCGTCAGCAACCATATCAGCGGCAACCAAAAGTCCGCGCGCACAGATGTCCATGGCACCAACGTGCGCGTGAAACAGGTCAACCGGGTCAGTTGATTGACGACGAATCTTGGCATCAAAATTTATGCCGCCATTGGTAAACCCGCCCGCCTGCAACACCGTGTAGAGCGCCAATGCCACCTCCGATAAATTGTTCGGAAACTGGTCAGTGTCCCATCCGTTCTGGTGGTCACCCCGGTTCATATCAATGCTGCCGAAAATACCGTTTGCAGCCGCATAGGCGAGTTCGTGCTCAAAACTATGCCCGGCCAACGTCGCGTGATTGGCCTCAATGTTCACTTTGATCTCATCGGCCAGGCCATACTTCTGCAGGAATGCATGTACCGTGGCAGAATCATAATCGTACTGGTGCTTGGTAGGTTCTTGCGGTTTCGGTTCGATCAGGATTGTGCCGGTGAATCCGATCTTGTGTTTGTGCTCCACCACCAGATTCATGAAACGGCCCATCTGGTCCGCCTCACGGCCCATATCCGTGTTCAGGATCGTGTCGTACCCCTCGCGCCCGCCCCACAGCACATAGTTGGCGCCGCCCAGCCGATGGGTCACTTCCATCACCTGTTTTACTTGCGCCGCTGCATAGGCAAAAACTTCGGGGTCGGGGTTGGTCGAGGCACCCGCCATGTATCGTTGATGGCTGAACAGATTTGCGGTGCCCCACAATAATTTGATTCCTGTGCGGGCCATTTCGCCCTCGATGCGATCAACCATCTCCAGCAAAAAGCGGTTGCTCTCCGCCAGGTTCGCGCCCTCCGGGGCAACATCGCGATCATGGAAACAGAAAAACGGCGCGCCGAGCTTTTCGAAAAACTCGAAGGCAACGCGCATCTTCTGATCGGCCATGTCGAGCGGGTCACTATATCCCATCCACGGTCGATCCATGGTCTGCCCCCCGAACGGGTCGGTCCCGGGCCAGCAGAATGTATGCCAGTAGCAGACGGCAAAACGTAAATGCTCTTCCATCCGTTTGCCCATGACCTCACGGTCAGGATCATACCAACGGAACGCCAACGGGTTTTTACTCTCCGGCCCCTCGTAACGAATTTTTTCAACGCCTTCAAAAAATGCGGTCATTTTGCTGCCCTACCCTGCTCTTTTATTGTCGTGTCATGTGCTGAGTGAACTGGTCTTCCAGTTCGGAATACAAAGCGACGAATTGCTGGCGCCGGGCATCGAAGAAGCTGCCGGCCGCAGCGTCTGGTTCAATCACGCTGCGGACCGGCGGTGCAATACAGACATCACCCACTGCCTCGCCCGTGACCGACAGGCGGGCGAGCCGCGCGGCACCAAATGCCGGGCCGGCCTCGCCCCCCTCGTGATAGGTCAGCGGTCGGGCCAGAACGCTCGCCAGCATTTGGCCCCAATACGCACTGCGTGCGCCGCCACCAATGACGGCAACATCATCGATTTCGGTCCCGGCGGCCAATAAGGCACCTTGACCATCAGCGAACGCAAAGGCGACGCCCTCAAGCACCGCCCGACACAGCGCGGCACGATCCGTCGCGAGACCAAGACCAAAAAACACGCCGCGTGCATGAGGGTTGTTGTGCGGTGTCCGCTCGCCTGAGAGATACGGCAGAAACAACGGATCGTCGGTCCGGGCCGGGCTCTCTGCTGCCTCGGCAAGTAGCGCGGCTTCACTGTCAGCGCCAGTTAGCTCGGTCAACCAAGTGAGGCAGCTCGCAGCACTCAAAATAACGCTCATCTGGTGCCAGGCACCGGGCAGACAGTGACAAAACGCGTGAACCGCCTGCGCCGGGTTTGGTGCAAAGGTTTCATTGGCCACGAACATGACCCCGGATGTTCCGAGAGACAGAAAGGCCTGACCGGGTGCGACCACGCCGATGCCTGCCGCGCCACCCGCGTTGTCACCAGCCCCACCGGCCACAACCACACCAGCGTCCATGCCCCACACCGCGGCCACATCCGGGCGAAGCACGCCCGATGCCTCGCTGCCTTCCACTAGGCGGGGCATATGCGAGCGGCTTAAACCACTCGCCGCCAGCATGGCATCGGACCAGTCCCGCTTGCCGACGTCGAGCCACAGGGTCCCCGCAGCATCCGACATTTCTGAAACATGCTCACCGGTCATCAACAGGCGCACATAATCCTTGGGCAAGAGTACTTTTTCGACCTGGCTGAATATCTCCGGCTCGTTATCCCGCACCCACAGCAGCTTCGGCGCCGTAAACCCGGGCATGGCGAGGTTTCCGGTAATCTCCCTTGATCGTAGCTCAGCTGATTCGAGTGCGTCGCACGCAGCGGCAGATCGGCCGTCGTTCCACAAAATCGCCGGGCGGAGCACCTTGTCACTTCCGTCCAGCAGTGTGGCTCCATGCATCTGGCCGGACAGCCCGATGCCGCGAACTGCGGCCAGTGCGTTCGGTTCGCTCTCTTTCAATGCCGCGACAGCACTGCGCGTAGCGTGCCACCACGATGCCGGGTCCTGTTCTGACCACAGTGGCTCCGGTCGCGTGACGACCAACGCCTCGCTGGCTTGCGC
The DNA here is from genome assembly GCA_018668475.1 of Alphaproteobacteria bacterium. Taxonomy (GTDB): domain Bacteria; phylum Pseudomonadota; class Alphaproteobacteria; order UBA828; family UBA828; genus JABJCZ01. The sequence goes on from JABJCZ010000048.1 coordinate 2,673, forward strand.
CACGAGTTGCTGATCACCATCAACCAGAACCGCCTTAACCCCGGACGTGCCGATATCAATACCGAGAAACACGGACACTCACTCCCCAAAGTGACGAGGCTTTGTGCCCCTAGTTATCCAGCGATGCATCTACCCAAGCAGCATTACTCTTGCTCGATGCAACAGCCGCCTCGATGAATTTTACGCCCCGCGCGCCATCTTCGACCGTGGGATAATTGAGCGCCGCACTATTAGGCTCTCGGCCCTCAAGGCGGGCTGTGATGAC
>JABJCZ010000049.1 GCA_018668475.1 Alphaproteobacteria bacterium
CGCCGGTTAGGCCGCCACGCTCACATTTTCACTTCTACGATAGGTTGGCCTTGAAAAACGCCAGCGTGCGCTGCCACGAGAGCGCCGCGTCCGCTTCGTCGTAGCGCGCACCGGTCGGGTTGGCAAAGGCGTGATCGGCCTCGTACCAATGCACTGTCAGCGGCTTTTGGGCGGCCTCCATTTCGTGCGTGAAAGCATCGACCATCTCTTTGTTGATCCACTTGTCGCGCTTCGCGAAATGGCCGAGGACCGGACCGTCCAACGATTTCAGTTGCGATTTCGTTTTCTGAACATTGCCGTAGTACACCACGGTCGCATCCGCTGACTCAGCCAGCGCCGCATTGAGCGCCCAGCCGCCACCAAAACACCATCCAACTGTGCCCAGACGCTTGTTGCCGTCACTGTGCGCTTTCAACCAACGCGCCCACGACGCAACCGTATCGGTAGCGGCATCAGCCTCGACACTACCAACCAGGCTGCGCGCGGTATCACGGTCTGTCGCAACTCGGCCTGAATAGAGATCGATAGCGAGTGCCATATATCCTTCGCGGGCCAACTCCGCTGCGACCGCCTTAATCTGATCGTTCAATCCCCACCATTCATGCACCAGCATGATGGTCGCTGTCGGGCGTTGTGCCGGCATCGCCAAAGCAGCACCGACGCTGCGCCCGCCATCTGTCGTCAGGCTAACAGTTTCGAGGCCGGACGCCGCCGCTCTTGCGAGACCCGGGTCTGCCAGAATGGCGGATAATGAAACTCCAGCCAGACCGGCCAGAACTGTTCTTCTGGCAATTGCCATCACATCGTCTCCCTGCACTGATTTGCGCGCCTCATGTGGACGGACCTTGTGGCATACGCTAACAACGCCTGGCAGGAGAACCAATTCAAAGGACCGTGAAGGGTCACAAATGGTACGAACGATCCTGACCACTGCTGTCCTGTTGCTCTCGGCATGTGTCGTTGCGGCCAGTGACCCCGGTGGGCGCCTCTCAATCCACACAGTAGCAGTCAAGCTCAACCCGGAGCGTCCCGATGCCCGGACTGTGGGTGCTCTGACCTATCGCGGCGGCCTGGCTCTCTCGGCACGCCACATGGACTTCGGTGGTCTTTCGGGGTTGCTGGTAAGCGCTGATGGCAGCCGGATATTTGCCGCATCGGATCGCGGCCACTGGTTCAGTGCGTCCTTACGCTATAACCACGATGGCGCGCCCATCGAGCTGCTTGCACCCGCCCTCACCCCCATACGGGGCATCAATGGCTCACCCCTCAGTGGCTGGCTACACCGGGATGCAGAGAGCCTGGCACTGAACGACACAACGCTGTACGTCAGCTTCGAACATGATCACCGAATTCTTGAGTTCGCCGTCGATGGCTTTCCCGATGCGCTGATGCTTGGCGAGGTCACGCCAAACGCCACTACCACCCCCGACCTCTCGACACTGGGCGAGAACACTGGTCTTGAGGCCTTGAGCCTGACACCTGATGGCACCCTGCTCGCAATTTCCGAGGGAGAGGAACATGAGACCCCGACCCCGGGCATCGCATGGCAGCGCCCGCCCGGGGGTGATTGGCGTCAGCTTGACTACATACGCGACAGCAATTTTCGCCCCACCGGGGCCGCGACGCTGGACACCGGCGACGTGCTAGTACTGGAACGGCGCTTTACGGTCATTGGTGGCGTGGCGGCCCGCCTGCGCCTGCTGAAAGATGTCGCGAAGGGGAACTTGGGAGGCAACGTCATCGCCGAACTTATTCCGCCGGTCAGCGTCGACAATATGGAAGGCATTGCCGTGCGACGCGACCCATCCGGCAAATATCTGATCTACTTGGTGTCGGATGACAACTTCTTGCCCGTGCAGCGCACATTGCTGCTCATATTCGAACTCACGCTGGATTGATCGCCTGGAAGTTCGTCAGTCGGTGCCATACAATCTGTCACCGGCATCGCCCAGCCCGGGCACGATATAGGCTTTCTCATTCAACCGCTCATCCAAGGCGGCGGCCCAAACTTCGACAGTTGAGTGCTTTTCGTTGAACGCTGCCATCCCCTCCGGCGCTGCGACCATCGCCATAAACCGGATCCGCTCGTCAGGGACGCCGTTCTTATTCAAAACGTCCACCGCGTAGGACGCTGAATGGCCGGTGGCCAGCATTGGGTCCACTAGAATGAAAATCCGGTTCTTGTCGGATGGCAGGCGCACGTAATACTCAACTGGCCGCTTGGTTTCCGGATCACGATAAAGACCGATATGTCCGATCGGCGCCGTCGGTAACAATTCTTCCAGGCCTTCTGCCATCCCGAGGCCCGCCCGCAAGATCGGCACAATCGCCGGTTTGAGGCCCATGAGGACAGGTGCCGTCATCCCCGAAACCGGCGTAACGATATCCCGCTCAGTCATGTCCAGCTTGCGGGTGATTTCATAGCCCACCAGCAACGCGATTTCTCGCAGCAGGGCACGGAAGTGACTAGTCGGCGTCGATGCCTCACGTAAATGGCTCAGCTTGTGCTGCACGAGTGGATGATCAACGACATGCAGGTTTGGAATATCGCGTGAAGCGGTCATGACTTACCTCCGGACGGTGCGTTGTAAAGTGTCGGGACAATCATCGGCATGAAAATCCTGAACGGCACCAGCATGACCAGTGCCATACCCAACTTGACACCGAAATCCCCAAGGCCCCAGGTGACCCAGGGCAACCCAGTGGCGGCGAACGCTGCGCTGAAGAAAATCGCCGTGTCCAATGCCGACGCCGACACAGACGAGATCAATGGTGCGCGCCACCAGCTCATTTTGCGAAGACGATGAAACACGTAAATATCCAGCATCTGCGCGCACATAAACGCAAACCCCGACGCCAGTGCGATGCGCACTGCGGACCAGACCGGAAAGTCAGCCTGCAATGACAAGACGACCGACAAAACCATCCCAATGGGAAAACCGACCATCGCGACCGTTCGTGCGCGATGCGGGCCATGCGCCCGGTTGGTCAGGTCCGTCACCAGAAATGCTACCGGATAAGTGAATGCGCCCCAGGTCAATAGATCATTGATGGGGAACTGCACGGCTACATTTGAGACCGCAATAACCACCACCATTGCCAGAATGGGCAACCAGAGAGCGGTCAAAAGTGGTTTTTCAGCGCTTGCCATCATCAATTGCCTGCCTGAAGCGGACCAGTGGCCCCGGTACAAAAGAATTCACGCGCGAGCATAGCCCGCGCGTGATTCAAAAACCAACGAAGCGCCGGGCAGCGCCGGCACCGGAAACTATGCCGCCGCAGCTTCCTTGGCGCCGCGGGCCCGCAGCACCTGCCGCTTGATGCGCAATGCGTCCTCTGTGAGCTTGCGGTTCGGCATGCTCAGCAAAAATGCATCCAGTCCGCCACGGCGCTCAACTGTGCGCAACGTGCTGACGGTGATGCGCAAACGGACGCCGCGCCCCAGGGAATCGCTCAACAACGTCTTCGCCTGCAAATTCGGCAAAAAGCGCCGTCGTGTCTTGTTGTGGGCGTGGGAGACGTTGTTACCCG
>JABJCZ010000050.1 GCA_018668475.1 Alphaproteobacteria bacterium
CCTCCCGTAGAACCTCACATTTGTAATTATCATGGGCCTTTCCGGGTTCTACACCTTCCACTTTCCGAGCCCGCAGGGCGTAACCCAGTGAGAGACCGCCAGCCATGAAGACGACCTTGCGCCGACCGCGATGAGACGCTCACCAAAGGGTCTGCCCATTGCCATTGTGTTGGCTGGCGCCATTGGCGCAGTGGTCATCATTGCCGTGGCGATAGTCTATGCGGCTGGCTACGGCGTCGCTCGGAAGGCGACAGCGGATTTGGTCAGTGAGCGCGCCAACTTTGCGATAGACACCATCATTTCCCGGACCACTCAGCACTTGCAGCCGATCCGTGCTCAGCTTGCCTATATCAATAGTGCAGTCGACGCGGGTGACGTTGATGTTGAGGACCCGGCAGCGTTGGGGAATTTGCTTAGCGCATCGTTGGCGGCGGCGCCGCAGGTTTCCGTGGCGGCCTTTATTTATCCTGATCTCAGTGTGTTGCGCGCTCTCAGAGGGCGAATTGCCGGCCGCACGGCCATTCTGGACTGGAGCGAGGATGCGGAAGTGGCGCGGTCCTACGCTTTGGCAAAGGCTGCGGATGGCCCGTTCTGGGGCGGTTTGTTCGTCGCCGAGGAAGCGGGGCAGGCGTTCATCAACTTGCGTCATCCTGTTCGGCAAGGGGGCCGGTTTCTGGGCGTTTTAGTTGCGGGAGTCTCGGTATCTGAGTTGTCCATGTTCATCAGTGGCATCCCGCTGGCCGTGTCCGACCAAGCATTTATTCTGCGCGGCCACAACGAGGTGCTCGCTCATCCCGCACTATTGGATGGGGTGCCGGGCATCAGCGATACACATCCGTTACCGGCGCTGCATGAGGTTGGTGACCCCATTCTTGGCGCTTTGTGGGCTGCGGAAAACGAGATCCCGCTGGACTTCGATATCGGCGATGGCCTGACCGCGCGGGCAGTCGCCGTCTCTGGCGGCGAGTATGTTTTCATTTACCGGACACTCGCTGGCTATGGCGATGTGCCATGGTTGGTCGGTACCTATGTTGATCTCGATGCGGCATCCGCGCCACTGGACAGACTTGGGCTAATTCCCCGAGTTGGCATCGCGATACTGGTGCTCGGACTGGGGCTCGCCCTGTTTATGGGGAGCCGGTTGAGCCGCCCGATCCGGCAACTGTCTGCCGCTGCGGAGCGTATTCGGGCGCTGGATGTCGATGGAGCGCCAGAGCTTAAACTCGGCCGGTTTCGGGAGCTCAACGAAGCAGCGCGTGCGTATAACGCCATGATCGGTGCCCTGCGCTCATTCCAGACCTATGTGCCACGCGCGCTGGTTGGACGATTGATTGGCCAGGAGGCCGATACCGCCATCGTCTCGGAAGAGCGAGAGGTCACGGTGCTCTTTACCGATATCATCGGGTTTTCTACGCTCGCCGAAAATATGTCGGCGGTGGACCTCGCCACCCTACTGAACGCGCATTTCACGGCCATTGGCCAATGTGTCGAGGCAGAAGGCGGGACCATCGACAAATATATCGGCGATTCGCTCATGGCCTTCTGGGGTGCGCCGGACCGCCAGTCGGATCACGCCGCCCGCGCCTGCAATGCGGCCCGGGCCATTGAGCGCGCACTGGCAATTACCAATCAGGCGCGTTGTGCCAACGGCGAAGGCGCGGTACGCCTGCGGATCGGCATCCATTCAGGCAAAGCGGTTGTCGGCAATATCGGCTCGCCAAGCCGGATCAACTACACCATCGTCGGTGACACAGTGAACATCGCCGAGCGTCTGGAAGAGCTGGCCCGCGACGAGGCAAGCGAGGTGGCCAATACCACGGTCCTGATTTCCGAGAGCACGGCAGAGCAGCTGGAGGGCACAGACATTGCCGTTTTGCCGCTCGGTGCTCGCCAATTGCGGGGTCGGCACCGCCCGATTGATGTATTCCAACTAGTGGTCGATGAAGCGTGAAGGTGCCTGTTTACCGATTGGCGGCTGTAGCAATGGCCGCAAACATTTCGTCGAGTTCAGCGGCCAAGGTGCTGAGCGCCTCGCTGTTGTAGGGCGCAAATACGCTCGATGGCGTGCGATAGGTGAGGGAACTTGTTCCGTCGGTGTTTTCATACAGGTAGAAACGGAGCGGCGCTTCAATGCCCGCCGGCACGCTGGCGTCAAGCATGCGCACAGCGAAATCGTTGCGAAACACACCCAGCACCATATTGCCGGGAATACTAATTTCACGCCGTGCCGCGCCCACACTGGCGCTCGCCCTAGTCACAACAAATAGTCCGCTTTCTTTAACCGCCGCCTGAACCCGCGTGACCAGTGTCGCAAAATCGTGGCGGGTCTCGATGGTGATGGTATCTGCATACGGCCACTTTTGCTCAGTGGCGGCAATTGCGCTGGCGCTTGTAATACTCGCGATCACGAGCAGACACGTGGCGATCAGCCTGTTGAGCCCTGATTTGGTCCTGCGGCGTGTCATGTCCACTACTTTCGTTGTTGCTCGTTTTGCAGTAACTCAACATAGGATCTGAAGGGCATTGCCGGAAAGGGCCGGCATGCCGTCATCGCGAAGAGTTGACCGAGAATGCCAACCTGTCCCAGTCAGACGTCGCCGGGTGAATGGTCGCTTCGGCCGACACCACAAATTGTGGCAGAAGCGCTGGACCGGTTGCTGACGGTGCCGGCATTGGTATTGCAGGGTCTCGGCCCGGCGGATGTCGCGCAGGCGATTGCTGCAACGCGCGGCCTCAATTATCGGCAAGCGCGGCCAGACGTTGGCACGGGCGAAAACACGGTGCGGCAGGATTTCAGCATTTGCAGGGACGTGCCACTGGATAACTCGCTCCATCACTTGGGCGATGCGTTGAGCGGCTTGTTTGACACGGCGCTTGGCCTACTGGACACGCCGCCCGTCGAGCACGCTGATTTTAATGATCTCGTGGTCCAGCAATATGCAGCCGGCTCACAGGGCATTTCGCCGCACCGGGACCATGTGCGTTACACCGGCCTCGTTGTCCTCGTCATTCTGGTCGATGGCGGGCGGTTCGGGGTGTGTGCTGAACGCAGTGGTGCTGATGCGACCACGCTAAAGGCCGGTGTGGGCGACCTATTGGTCATGCGTGGCGCCGGGTTCGCCGGCTTTCGCGAACGCCCCTTCCATTTTCTTGACGCCGTCACCACGCCCAGAACGAGCGTTGGTTACCGCCACGAGTCTCGCGCGAAATAGTTAGGCAAAGGCCGGTCTATTTGGTGCGTGGGCCGGGTACTGAGTCCCGGTTAGCGATCCAGTGATCTGCGATGTCGCCCCGTTTGGCGAACCACACGTCAGGAAAACCCTTGGCGTATTCAATGAATTTTCTGAGCCCGCTGATGCGGCCGGGCCGCCCGATCATGCGCGGGTGCAGGCCGATGGACATCATGCGGGTCGTGTTTGCACCTTCGGCGTAAAGGGTGTCGAAGCTATCCCGCAGATACTGGAAAAAATCGTCAGCCGTTACAAATCCGGGCGAGAGCCAGAACGAAAAGTCGTTGATGTCCG
>JABJCZ010000051.1 GCA_018668475.1 Alphaproteobacteria bacterium
CCGCCAGCGCCTGCCACGGGCCGATATCCCACCATCGCCGGGCCGCGCCGGAAGTTGATGGCAGAACCCAGATACGCGTGACACCGATTGCCCCCGCCTGCAGCCCGCAGACGGGGGCTTTCTTTTGCCCAAACCGGTCGGTTAGAAAAACCCGGGCCGCGCGCTTGCCATTGAAGGCCAAATGGGCGGGCGCAAACTCAACAATTTTTTGCGCGAGTGCGCCGGTATCATCTGACGCAGGATGCAACATGTGGTCTTGGCCAGCGGAAGATTTGCAGAGATCCGTCAACCCGAAACCAAATGTCAAAAGTGATTTGAATTCAGCTGGCGCGACCCGGTGCGGCGTCAGGCCCACCTCATACAGAGTTTGCCAGAAACGATTGCCCGGGCCAGCGTAATAAGCGCCAGCCTGGGCCGACGCCGTGCCCACTGCGGAGCCGCAAAAGACGATGCGCTGTTGGGGCGCTAGAACGTCCGCGAGGATGCCCCCGCCTGGCTTCAAGACCCCGCGGCCCCGCCCGGCTCAAGGCCACAACTCTTGAGGATCATCGCCTCGACATGGTCAGCCGCCTTGCGATAGTCGCCGGCCGTCAGTTTGTCCTTGCCGAGCACCGCAGCGGCCTGACATTCAAAGTCCGCATAGGTCTGGGTCGCCGCCCAGATAGAGAAAAACAAGTGGTAGGGGTCGACTGGGCTCATCCGGCCCTCGGCGATCCAGCGGCGGATGATCGACACTTTGCCGTCGACACGCGCCTTGAGTTGGTTCTCAAGATAATCCCTGATCTGCGAGCCGCCATGAACAACCTCATTGGCGAACACCTTGGAGGCAAACGGACGGTTCTGCGAATATGCGACCTTGGCCCGCACGTAGGCTGAGAGCGCCTCGGCCGGGTCGGCATCTTCTGTAATGCTATCGGCCTCATTGAGCCACAAATCGAGAATGTTGTTGAGTAACGAGCGATAGAGCGCCTTTTTGGTGCGAAAATAATAGTGGACATTGGCTTTGGGCAGGCTCGCCCGCCGGGCAATTGCCGCAGTGGTCGCACCGGTAAACCCGGCAAGTGCAAAAACCTCTTCTGCCGCCGCCAGAATGCGCTTCTCATTGGCACGCCGCGCGGCCGCGCGGGGGCCGGCTGATTTACGCGGTGCCGGCTGACCAGATGCCGACGAAGACACGCTCTCCAAATTGCTTGCAGCCATGGACACGGCGCTATTCTTGGCCATTTAGTCAGACTTCCTTTAGCATGTGCTCATGCGGCTCAGGGGCCGAACACGTCTGCTGGCGATGGTTGCATGCAAGTATACCGGAGACGGATAACTACAGTATATGGCGCGATTTTGCGCCCGCAAAAGCTATATGAATTGGCACCATCGGATAGGATAATCCAATACACAAATTGATCAGCCAGGCACGGCCACATGGCGCGCCAAAGGGAGGGAAACAGTGCAGAACTTCAAGGTAAACGGCGACCGGCTCTGGAAGAGCCTGATGGACATGGCCAAGATAGGCGCCACGGAAAAAGGCGGCGTATGTCGACTTGCGTTAACCGATGTCGAGAAAGAGGCCCGCGACCTGTTCGTCAAATGGTGTGAAGAGGCCGGCTGCACGGTTTCGGTGGACGCGATGGGTAATATTTTCGGCCGGCGCCCCGGCAAAAACAATGACCTCGCGCCCGTCATGACCGGCAGCCATATCGACAGTCAGCCGACGGGCGGCAAGTTTGACGGCATTTACGGTGTGCTCTCCGGGCTCGAGGTGATCCGCTCACTCAACGATATGGGACTTGAGACGGAACGCCCGATCGAGGTATCGGCCTGGACCAATGAAGAAGGCTCGCGCTTCGCTCCTGCCATGACAGCATCAGGTGTGTTTGGCGGTGTGTTCGATCTTGAATACGGCCTGAGCCGCGCCGACGCCGATGGCAAGACCATTGGCGAAGAGCTGGAGCGAATTGGCTATGCTGGTGACGTCGCCTGCGGTGGCCGTGACATTGCCGCTTTCTTCGAAGTGCATATCGAACAAGGCCCGATTCTGGAAGCCGAAGAGAAAACCATCGGCATCGTCCAGGGCGTGCAGGGGATGCGGTGGTATGATGTCGAAGTTACTGGCATGGAGAGCCACGCTGGGACCACGCCGATGGACCGGCGCAAGGACGCCATTGTCGGGGCCGCCCGCATGGTCGACGCGCTGGACAATCTCGGCAATGACAACCGGCCGGACGCCCGCACGACATGTGGGATGTTCGACATCAGCCCCGGGTCTCGGAACGTGATTCCGGGCCACGTATCGTTCAGTGCTGACATCCGCCATCCGGACGATGACATTCTGGTCGGCCTGGGTGAACAGTTTGGCGAAGCCTGCCGCAAGATTGCCGCCGATATGAAACTGGAGCTCAAGTTTGAGGAGATCTGGTATTCACCACCGGTCAACTTCGCAGAGAATTGTATCAGCGCGGTAGAACAAGCCGCCGCCGCTCTGGGCATGCCAAGCCGACCGATCATCTCAGGCGCTGGGCACGATGCGGTTTATATCTCCAGGGTGGCCCCCGCCGGCATGATCTTCATTCCGTGTGAGGACGGTGTCAGCCACAACGAGATAGAAGCGGCATCACCCGAAGACGTGGCCGCCGGCTGCGACGTGTTGCTCAACGCAATGGTGACTTGCGCCAACGATGTGTAGGCACGGGACGTAGCCCGACAGGACAAGGAAAAGGCGGTGCCGTCGGCACCGCCTTTTTTTGTGTCTTCCAGACGACCCTTATTCAGCCGCGGCATCCAAGTCGGGGTTGCGATGTTTCATGACCTTCATGGTCACATGTTCGCCGGATGTGGTTTTGCCATATTTCGGCGGATCATCCGGGCCAGTGCATGTGGGAATGCACTCTACTTCGGCATCATAATTCGGCTGATGGAAAAACAGCAGCGACGTCTTGGAAACTTGGGCTTTGTCACGCGGTGGATTTGCGACCCGATGCATGGTCGAAACCCAGTGGTCATTGGTCCATTCCGCCATCAGGTCACCAATATTGATCGCGAACGCGCCCTCAATCCACGGCACGGCTTCCCAACCACCGTCACGGCGCTCAACTTCCAGCCCGCCCACATCGGTGTTTGTCTGCACAATGGTCAAACTGCCGTAGTCCGTATGTTCACCACCTCGCATCTGATTATTATCCGGCGCATCGTCCTGCCCCGGATAATGGATGACGCTGAAATTGGTAATGTGGTCATCAATTTTGTCGGCGAAAAAATTCTCCGGCATGCCGAGCGCGACAGCAAATATTCGCATTAGGTCGCTAGCCAGGCGCGTCATCTCATTGAAATAAGCTTCCCAGATTGCTTGCATATCTGCCGGGCGTGCCGGCCACATGTTGCGCGCAAAGTACGGCGCGCCTGCCGGGCCAAAATGATGCTCGTCATAGGGCGTATCGAAAGGCCCGATGCTGAAGGATTCCTTGATGTCCGGCGGCGTTTCCTGATCAAGGCTATAGGCCAGGCTTTCGGAACCGAGCGGCGTGTAGCCGCGGTACCGGTCCGGCGGCATCTTCAACGCCATCTTTTCCCATGCGGGCAGCGCGAAATACGCCTCACTGACCCGGTACATATCGGCAATGAGTGACGCAGGCACGCCGTGACCCTTGACCACCAGAAATCCGATCTTGCGGCACGCTTCATTTACCGCCGCCGCGACCTCACGCTTGCCCTCGTCAGTGCCCGCCAAAAACGGTGCAATATCAATGAGCGGGACGATCCCTTGCGTCTCTGCCATGACCCGTACACTCCCGATTTTGACCCGACCAAACCTGACCAACAGGTCAAGTATATTAAATCAGAGCCGCCGCCTCAAGCATAACCTCTATGTATTTACGGGTAATCCGGCTCTATGAGCGGTCCACCGCACGCGGGACACGAAGCGACTTGGCCCGCTCAACTGCGCCAAACACCGGCGGAAAGGCGGGACGATCGATGTAGCGGCCTGCACCCTCTTCGACATTGAGATTCTTGCCGTCCCAGACCACCTTGCCCTGGCTAATGGTCTTCTGCGCCAGGCCCTTGACCGTCATGCCCTCATAAATGTTGTAGTCGATGTTCTGATGGTGGGTGTCGACCGAGATGGTTCGGCTGGCGTCAGGGTCCCAGACCACGATGTCAGCATCCGCGCCTTCACGAATAACGCCCTTGCGGGGATACACGTTGAAGATCTGCGCGGCGTGAGCCGACGTGAGTCCCACAAACTCGTTGGGCGTAAGCTTGCCGCTAACGACGCCCTGATCCCAGAGCACTGACATGCGATCTTCAATAGCGCCTGTACCATTGGGGATTTTAGTGAAATCGTCGGCGCCCATGGCCTTCTGATCGGCACAGAAACAACAATGGTCGGATGCCGTCGTTTGCAAAAAGCCGGACTGCAGCCCTTCCCAAAGTGCGGCCTGATGCTCCTTGGGGCGGAACGGCGGGCTCATTACATGCGCACGCGCGACCTGGGCATCCTTGTTGTAGTGCACAGAATCATCGACCACGAGATGCTGAACGAGGCATTCGCCATAGACCCGCTGGCCATCGCGCCGTGCCCGGATGATCGGCTCCAGCGCGTCGCGGCACGAGACATGCACAATATAAATTGGCGCATTGAGCACCTGCGCGATGCGAATTGCGCGATTGGCGGCCTCGCCTTCAACCTCTGGAGGACGAGACTGCACGTGGCCTTCCGGCCCGGTGATGCCCTTTTTGAGCATCTCCTGCTGCAACATGTAGACGAGATCACCGTTTTCAGCATGGACCGTGCAGAGGGCGCCGAGCTCCTGACAACGGGCGAAGCTGTGCAACAACTTCTCGTCGTCCAGCATAATGGCCCCCTTGTAGGCCATAAAATGCTTGAAGCTGTTGACCCCATGCTCGCGGGTCAGGATGCCCATATCTTCCTCAACCGCATCATTCCAGTTGGTAATAGCAACGTGGAAGGAATAGTCAGAGGGGGCTTTCTCAGCGTTCTTGCGCCACACCTTATAGGCATCCATCGGCCGCACATCAGGCGCCGGGATAACAAAATCGATAATCATGGTGGTGCCGCCGGCCAGGCCCGCCGCCGGGCCGGTCAAAAAATTATCTGACGTGACCGTGCCCATGAAAGGCAGTTCCATGTGGGTGTGAGGGTCAATACCGCCGGGAATAACCAGCGCACCGCCGGCGGCCACAACCTCTGCCCCTGCCGGCACGTCCAGGTTCTCCCCGACCGCCTTGATGATCCCATCCGCACAATAAACATCAGCGCGGCGTGTTTCGTCAGCATTGGTGACGGTTCCACCCTTAATCAGAAGCGACATGGTATTCCTCTCCCTTGTGCCCAGCGCCGACGCGCAGAGCTTTGACTGATCGATCAATTTATTGTCCGAACCTTAACCCACGATTTGACCGCTCGCCAGCCCCGGGAGCCTGCCGAGAAGGGAAGATTGACACGCCACAGACCAACCGCATGATGGCGACCTTGATACGACAACTGGATTAATTCATGAGTACCGACAAAAAGCCGCTGCCGCTCGACGGCGTGCGCATTCTCGACCTCGCAACCTTCGTCGCCGCCCCTTTTGCTGCCAGCGTTCTTAGTGAGTTTGGCGCCGAGGTCATCAAAGTCGAACAGCCCGGCACCGGCGATTCATTGCGAAAGTTCGGCACACCGACCGAGCGCGGCGATGGCCTGATGTGGCTTACCGAGGCCCGTAACAAGCGCTCGATCACCTTGAATCTGCGCGAGCCCGAAGGTGTAGAACTGCTCAAACGGTTAGCCAAAGACGCCGACGTGGTGTGTGAAAACTTCCGTCCAGGCACCATGGAAAAATGGGGCCTTGGATGGGATGTGCTGCACGCCGTTAACCCGAAGCTCGTAATGCTGCGCGTATCCGGCTACGGCCAAACCGGCCCTTATAAGGATCGCCCGGCCTTCGCCCGCATTGCCCACGCCTATGGCGCGCTGTCATACCTCACCGGTATGCCTGGCGAAGCCCCGCTCACACCGGGCTCGACCTCACTGGCGGACTATATTTCGGGCCTTTATGGAGCCATTGGGATTCTACTGGCACTGCGCTCACGGGACGCGACCGGCGAAGGTCAGATGATCGATGTGGCGCTGTTCGAATCGATCTTTCGCGTGCTCGATGAAATCGCAACCGCCTTCGCCTGGAGCGGCACCGTGCGCCCGCGCCTGGGCTTGCACACATCCAATGCCTGCCCGCACGGCCATTTTGAAACGCAGGATGGCGAATGGGTCTCCATTGCCTGCACCACCGACAAAATGTTTGCGCGCTTTGCCGCCGTTATGGAGCAACCCGAACTGGCAGGGGCAGACCGCTTCGCAAGCTACCTGACCCGAATCGAGCAGGCAGACGAGGTCAATGCACTGGTCGGCAAATGGTTCGCAAATCTGACCCGCGAGGACGCCCTCAATCGCTGCCTTGCAGGTGACGTGCCGATTGCGCCCGTCAATTCCATCGCCGACGTATTCAAAGATCCGCACTACAAGGCGCGCGAAACCATCATTGGCGTTCATGAGCCGACGCTCGACAAAGAGATCATGGTACCGAACGTCCTCCCGCGCCTGAGCAATACGCCCGGCCGCATCGCCAGCCTTGGCCCGACACTCGGCAACGCCAATGACGATGTCTATGGCGAAGAACTGGGCCTGACGGCTGACGAGATCTCAGCGCTGCAAGACAAAGGCGTCATCTAGCTGCGACGACGTATTCAGTCCTGCGTTGCCGCACAAGTGCACGCGCCGTATCGTCGTAAACACCTAAATTGACGAGACGCCGCTCGCGCATGCCAGAACAGCTGACAACACAGTCCACTCGACTTGCGCAAGCCTTCCGCAAGGAGCTGCTCGCCGGGCTGCGGCTTTCCACCTATGCCCGGTGCGTCGCCATCTTTTTCATCGGGCTGCTGGTTCTGGTTCAGAACATCGACGGCAGCTGGCAAAATCTCGTCTATTTTGAAGGTATCATCGCGATATTCGGCATTTTGGGCGTTACCCAGTATCGCTTAACCAAGTCGCGATTCGACCACCCGCTTCACAAGTACCTGTTCTCGCTGGCCGACGTCTGCCTGCTCGCCTTTGTAATCTTTGCGCCGCCACCAGGAGACCGCATCGACATGTCCATCGCCATGCAACTGCGGGTCCCCAATTTTCTCTACTTTTTTATTCTAATGGCAAGCGCGGTGCTCTCGTATTCGCCGCGCCTGGTCCTGTGGAACGGGCTGACAACGGCCGCCGTGTGGAGCGCCGGCGTCTGGTGGATCATTGCCCAACCAGAGGTCACGACATTGCTGGCGACAGGCAACGCCAGTCCGGGCGTCTACGAGAACTGGGTCCCGGTGTTTCTCGCGGAAACATTTGTCAACGTGATGGGATGGGTGCAGGAGGTTGTTACCTACCTGATCTTCTCAGGGATCATGGCCGCCGTTGTCTGGCGGGCAAGGCGGCTGGTCTCCACACAGGCGACGGCTGAGCGGGAACGGGCCAACCTGTCGCGCTACTTTTCACCAAACATGGTCGAAGAACTGGCCAATACTGACGAACCGCTTGGTGCCGTTCGGCGGCAGGACGCCGGCGTGCTCTTTGCCGATATCGTGGGCTTTACGGGCATGAGTGAGCACGCCCCGCCGGAAGAGGTTATCGGCCTGCTCCGCGAGTTTCATGGTCACATGGAAAATTGCGTTTTCCACAATGGCGGCACCCTCGACAAGTATCTGGGCGATGGCGTGATGGCGACCTTTGGCACGCCACGCAGTGGCCCGCGCGATGCCGCCAATGCGCTGGCCTGTGCCCATGCCATGCTGGACGAAATAGCACAATGGAACAGAACACGCGCCGAAGCCGGTCACCCGGCCATCAACGTTGGCATTGGCGTTCATTACGGACCCGTCGTGCTCGGCGATACAGGTGGGGAGCATCGACTTGAGTTTGCGGTCATCGGCGACACTGTAAATGTCGCCAGCCGGCTTGAGCGGCTGACCCGCGAGACGGACACTGGTCTCATCGCGAGCGATGACCTCGTAGCAACCGCCCTCGAACAGGATGCTAATGGAGCCGCACAAACCCTTTCCACAATGACAAAACTGGCGCCGCAGCAAGTTCGGGGTCGAGACGAAGCCCTTGAGCTGTGGGGAAAATCCTGAGCAGAGCGCGGGCCGGATCAAACTGAACAAAAAAACGGGCCGGCTTATGGAATGGCCGGCCCTGAAGTCGAAGTGGGATACGTAAGTGCGGCCCGAACCGCACTGCCTCTCCCAGGAGGAAGAATTAACTCTCAAGAACCACTTTGGAGGATATACGGCAGGAGCGCTGTGATCCTGGTCACATCTGAAACTTTTTTAGGCCAGCTCCCATGCACGCGCCGAATTGTCAGTCGACAAGACTGGCCGGCGTCACAAAATCCGTGAGGTAGGCGGACTTGGATCCTAACCCCGACCAGGTCGCCACATTCACATCGAGAACAAGCAACCCGCCCGCCGGCAAATCACGGCTAAGTCGTTGATAATGCTTCCCGCCCGGCATCGCAAGCGCGAGACCGAGAGCCCGCATGGCCGGATTGTGACCAACCATCAACACCCGCGTCACATCCTCCGAAAGCTCCCTCAGACAGGCGAGATGCAATTCCGGCGCTGTCAGATACAGGCGCTCATCGATCCGCACCTCACATTTCGGTGCCACGGCTTCGAGCCCGGCAAGGGTCATGCGGGTACGCAGGGCACTTGAGCTAAGGGCAACAACCCAGCCGTAGTTGTTATCGATCAGATGCCGGCTGAGTCGCGCCACGTGGGCCCGGCCATCAGCACTCAGCGGGCGTTCTGCGTCACCGCCGGCGACAACGCCGGTCGCTGCCCCATGGCGCAACAAATAGAGAGTGCGGCTCGTCATGTCAGAAAACTTATCCAATGCATTGCAATCGTGGTGTTGGCCCAACACTATCAGCACCGGCA
>JABJCZ010000052.1 GCA_018668475.1 Alphaproteobacteria bacterium
TCCACGATGACCGAGATGTGGAAGAACGACCCCGTGTTTTCGGCGTAGCGGCAGATCCCCTGGCCCTCGCGAATACTGACGGAACCCATGACCACACCTTCATCGGAGCCGGCGACGTAATGACCATTCAGGTCCACGCAACTGCCCTGGCCTTCTTCCAGTGCGCGATCCAACACCTCGTTGGGGTTGGTACCCTCAAGGTCAAACAGGTACAGCCCGCCGGTATAGGTTTCCTGGGTCCAGGCGGCGACGGCGTCATCAAACGCCACCTCGGCGCCCTCGCTCATCATCCGCACATCGGTAAAGCCGGCGTCCTGCAGCATCGATTTCATGCCCTGGGAAAAACCGGCATCGCCGGCCATGCCGTTATCGGCCGGCGGGCGGCCGCCATCACCAAATGAATCGTTTTCGTCGCCGAACGGATTGCGCTCCAGGCCGGCTTCAAGCGACAGCTCATAGCGCACGCAATCCTCCAGCATGGAGAGCGCGCGATGCGTGCCTGCCAGTTCAAAGTAGAAAGTCTCTCGCTCGGCACGGACCTCAAGGTTGGTGCCCTTACGTAAGGCCTCCATGTAGGGAGCGGCTTCGCTGAACCAGATTCCGATGGAGTTCTCCGTCACCCGTGAGACGGCATATTGGCCGATTATCGCGCCATCGAGCACCAGCATGATCTCGCCCAGGCCGTCTGCCGGAATCTGCCAATCGCCATGGGAGAGGGCCAGGGCAAGGTCGTGATCGCGGTCGAGCGCGAAAGCGAGGCTGATATCGGATTGATATTCTGCGGCTACGGCGCAGTGGGAAAAGCGGTTGGTATCGTCGTCCAGGTAGCTGTTGCCGCTCCAGTTCTGATAGGTGAACTCTCGGCCCGTTTCCACCGCGTCCGCCGGTGTAGCAGCCAGGGTCGCTGCAGTGATCATGGCGAGAGCAAGCGCCGCAAGCGCCATCGGTGAGAGCCACCCACTCGGCAACAGGCACCTGAATAGCAACATCGGCCTACCCTTTCCGGGTTATATCGCGTGCCCGATGATAGAAAGTGTTGCGCTGGTGGGCAAGTCGGGCGGGGCTGGGGTCTACCAGTAAGATGAATGCGCGGGCAGGATCTGGCCCTGATATCTCCACTGAGGGCTAGACAGTGGCGGCCATGCGGTTAGCCGCGTTCGAAAACAGCGCAAACAAGTTGATTTGGAGGGTCCGGGAAGGAAATGGTGCCGCCGGTAAGAATCGAACTTACGACCTCGCCATTACCAATGGCGCGCTCTACCCCTGAGCTACGGCGGCGCCGGGGTGGCGCAACATACGACAACCGGTTAGCTTCGAGCAACCGTGTCGATGAAGAATATGAAAATGGGTGAAAAGACTGCTGGGACCGACCCGTCGGAACCAGCAAAAAGGGTTTCTGGTCAATCAGTTAACCCGCCCGTAAACGCGACCGCCAAGGCTCGGCAAGACGCCCGCCAGGCCCGTGTTTCGGCCGCCCTACGCGCTAATCTGCGCCGGCGAAAGTCGCAAAAGCGCGGGCAGGATGAGGCGGGTGATGCAGCCGGCCTGAACAACGATGTTGAGCACGACGAATTGGGCGACTCGGGTGCGTCTGAAACGCCGGATCGTCACGGCTGAGAGCGCCGGGGCACCTCGCGCCGTCGTGTCGGCCCGTCGAAAGCCCTGAATCCTTTGTAATCTGCCGGATACAGCGGCGATCGGCTTGTCCGTTCCGGCCCGGTACCATATGTTTCGCGCAAACTACCGGAGGTCGTTTCAATGCCCGTTATGCCTGATAGCTGGATTCGCGAAATGGCGACGACGAAAGGGATGATCGAGCCCTTTGTCGAAGCTCAAAAGCGCGAGGGCGTCATCTCCTACGGCGTTTCGTCATACGGCTATGACGCGCGGGTGTCGGAGGATTTCAAGATTTTCACCAACGTCGATTCGGCGATGGTTGACCCCAAAAACTTTTCGACCGAGAGCTTTGTCGAGCGCGCGGGGCCGGTGTGTGTCATTCCGCCCAACAGCTTCGCTTTAGCCCGCACAGTCGAGTTTTTTCGCGTGCCGCGCGATGTGCTGGTGATCTGCCTCGGCAAATCGACCTATGCGCGGTGTGGCATCATCGTCAACGTGACACCGCTTGAGCCCGAGTGGGAAGGTCATGTGACGCTTGAATTTTCCAACACCACACCGCTGCCGGCGAAGATCTACGCGAACGAAGGTGCGTGTCAGTTTATCTTCCTCAAGGGCGACAGCCCTTGCGATGTGAGCTACGCCGATCGGGCAGGCAAGTATCAGGGGCAGACGGGGGTCACGCTTCCGCGTCTCTAGCGCCCGGTAATAGGGACGCGCAATAGTCGCAGGGCCAAGGAACGGCGATGGACAGGATCAGGATATCAGGCGGCCGGCGGCTGGCTGGCGAAGTGACCATTCGGGGCGCGAAGAATGCTGCGCTGCCGCTGATGGTCGCCGCACTCCTGACCGAAGAACCGTTGATCCTTACCAACATGCCGCACCTCGCAGATATCGACACGCTGGCCGCACTGCTCGAGAGCCACGGCGTCGTGGTCGCACCAGCAGCGAGCGAGCCCGATTCCGCAGGCGCCGCAACTGAGCCGGATGAACGCGCGCTCTCTTTCACGGTGCCCGAGATTACCAACACCACCGCGGAATATGACCTCGTGCGTAAGATGCGCGCCTCGGTGCTGGTGCTCGGGCCGTTGGTGGCGCGCGAGGGCCGGGCGCGGGTGTCACTACCGGGTGGTTGCGCAATTGGCTCGCGGCCGGTGGATATTCATCTCGATGGTCTGGCTCGGCTCGGCGCCGAAATCGAGTTGCGCGACGGCTACATTGAGGCATCGGCGCCAAACGGGCTGACGGGTGGCACGGTGCCGCTCGCGTTTCCATCCGTGGGGGCGACTGAGAACCTGCTGATGGCGGCTTCGCTGGCTGATGGGCAGTCGGTCATCCAGAATGCCGCGCGCGAGCCTGAAGTGAGCGACCTGGCGCGCTGCCTGGTCAGCATGGGTGCTGACATTGAAGGCATAGGCACGTCGGAGCTGACCATCACCGGCCAACCACGGTTGAAGGGCGCGCGCCACGCGGTTGTGGCGGACCGGATCGAGGCCGGCACCTATGCCATTGCGGCGGCGATTACGGGCGGTGATATCGAGCTGGTCGGCGCGGTCGCCGAACATCTGGAAGCGCCGCTTCAATTGCTGGAGCAGGTGGGTGCCACAGTCAGCCAGACCGACCGTGGCTTTCGGATATCAGCCGACCAGCGGGCACATGCCGTTGATATCGCCACCAGCACGTATCCCGGTTTTCCGACTGACCTGCAGGCTCAGGCCATGGCGCTCATGACGGTGGCTGAGGGTGCGTCGGTGATCTCGGAGACGATATTTGAAAATCGGTTCATGCATGTGCCGGAATTGATTCGCATGGGCGCGGATATTACCGTGCGCGGTGGCACGGCCATGGTGCGCGGGGTGGAGCGTCTGCGCGGCGCACCGGTCATGGCGACTGATTTGCGGGCATCTTCATCGCTGGTGCTCGCCGGACTCGTAGCGGATGGCGAGACGATGATCAGCCGCGTTTATCATATTGACCGGGGCTACGAGCGCATTGAGGAAAAGCTGGCGGCGCTTGGTGCCGATATCGAGCGGGTTGGCACATGACCGACATCGACGCAGAGCCGGTCGAAGACGCCCCGCTGGAGCGGTTCCGCCTGCGTGCAGTCGATGGCGAGGATCTCGCGGTGATTGCGGCCTGTTTGCAGGGGGCGCTCTCGTGTTATGGCGAAATGGGTTTTGATGAGGTCGAAAACCGCTTCGCCCTGATCCTCGTGCGTTACAGCTGGGAAAAGGCGGCTCGCCAGGTGGCAGCGGATACTGGCGTCCTGGATATGGATGGTGACCGGACTGGCGGTATGCCGAAAGATCCTGTGGCATTGGGCCAGCAACGAACGGCATTGCGCTTTGAAACAGTTGACGTTGTGCGCCTGCGCGGGATAGACCGCGCCGAGCCCAACAAGGTGCTGGAAGTGATGACCCTGTCAGTCAGGGAAATCGATGGCAGGGTGATGGTGCATGTTATGTTCGCCGACAGTAGCGAGGTGTGTCTTGAAGCGGCGCAGCTGGATGCCCGCCTTGAGGACCTTGAGGACCTCGACAGCATTGACGGGCTCGATGAACCGCCGGCCAGTTGAACGATGGATTTGAGATGACGGATACGGAAGAACTGGTTTTCGCGGTGCCCAAGGGGCGCATCTGGAAGGAGTTGCAGCCGCTCATGGATGCGGTCGGCATCGAGCCTGAATCCGCGTTTGCCGACAAGGACGCCCGCCAACTGCGGTTCAATACCAATGTTCCGGGCCTAAGCATCATCCGCGTGCGGTCATTTGATGTGGCGACCTTTGTTGCCTTCGGTGCGGCGCATCTTGGTGTGTCCGGTGCCGATGTGCTGATGGAGTTTGATTACAGCGAGATTTATGCGCCGCTTGATCTCGGCATCGCACCGTGTCGCTTGGTGGTGGCCGAGCTGCGCGCACTCGCTGATGAGGATGACCCTTCGCGCTGGAGCCACGTGCGGGTTGCCACCAAGTATCCAAACATCACGCACAAGCACTTTGCGGCGCGCGGTGTGCAGGCCGAGTGCATCAAGCTCAATGGTGCCATGGAGCTGGCGCCGACGCTTGGCCTGTGCCGGCGTATTGTCGACCTGACGGCGACCGGCGACACGCTGGTTGCCAATGGGCTGGTCGAGATTGAGCACATCGCCGATGTTACGTCGCGGCTGGTCGTTAACCGGGCCGCACTTAAGACCCGAGCGGATGAGATAGGTGGTTGGATAGAGCGCTTCAGGGATGCGGCAAATGGCTAGACGACTTGATGCAACCGCACCGGCTTTCGGTGTGGAATTTGAGGCGCTGCTCGGCGAAAAGCGCGAGGCAACAGCCGATGTCGATCGTGACGTCGCGGCTATCATTGCCGATGTGCGGACCCGTGGCGATGCCGCCCTGCTGAAATTGACTGCCAAATTTGATCGGCTGGATGTCGCTGAAGTGGGGGCGCTGCGGGTATCTGCCGATGAGATCGCAGCGGCGGTGGCAGCGAGTGCGCCAGAAGTGCTGGATGCGCTCGAGTTTGCTGCCGCACGCATTCGCTCGTTTCACGAGAAGCAGATTCCGGCGGATATTGATTATACCGACGATGCAGGTGTGGGCCTAGGCGCACGCTGGCGGCCAGTGCCGGCCGTTGGCCTTTATGTGCCGGGTGGCACAGCGGCCTTTCCGTCTTCTGTATTGATGAACGCGCTGCCCGCCAAATTGGCTGGCGTGCCGCGCCTTGCCATGGTCGTGCCAGCACCAGACGGCGTGCTGAACCCGGCGGTATTGGCGGCCGCCCATGTCGCTGGCATTGACGAGATATGGCGCATCGGTGGAGCGCAGGCGGTGGCCGCGCTGGCGTGGGGGACTGAAACCATCGCGCCAGTGGATAAGGTGGTTGGCCCCGGCAATGCCTGGGTTGCCTCAGCCAAGCGGCAAGTCTTTGGTCAGGTTGGCATTGATATGATTGCCGGGCCGTCCGAAATTCTGGTGGTTGCCGATGGCGCGAACGACCCGGCGTGGATTGCGGCTGATCTGCTGTCACAGGCTGAGCACGATACCGCGGCGCAGGCCTTGCTGATTACTGACGATGCTGAATTTGCTGCCGCGGTTGAAAGCGCGGTCGCGCGCCACTTGCAAATGCTGCCGCGCAGTGAGATTGCGAGCCAGAGCTGGCGTGATTTTGGCGCGGTCATTGTCGTGGAGTCATTGATGGGTGATGCGCCGCCACTGGTAGATTGTATTGCGCCGGAACATTTGGAGCTTGCTGTCGACGACCCGGATGCTCTGGCCGCAACCATCACAAATGCGGGCGCCATATTCCTCGGGCGGCATACGCCGGAGGCTGTTGGCGATTACGTGGCCGGGCCCAACCATGTGTTGCCGACGGCGCGAAGCGCGCGGTTTTCCTCTGGCTTGTCGGTGTTGGATTTTCTCAAACGCTCCACGATGGTGCGCTGTGATGCTGCCAGCCTTGCCCGAATTGGCCCGGCAGCGGTGACCCTGGCTGAAGCCGAAGGGCTCGATGCCCACGCGCTTTCGGTTGCCATTCGGCTGCGGGGCACTTCAGACTAGGGTCATGAACGAGCCCGGCCCACCAGCCACCCAACGAATAGTCAAATTGGTTCTCGATGAGGCCGTTGGTCGCCACCCGAGCGCTGACGTTGAGCACGAGCGCAAGGTCGCGA
>JABJCZ010000053.1 GCA_018668475.1 Alphaproteobacteria bacterium
CAACGAGGCCGGCATCGGCGTGCTGGATGTAATTGATCACGCTTTGGACGACAAAATGATCGGCTGCGTATTGCTCTATGTAGAGCAGTTTCGCGAACCCGACAGGCTGCGTCCTGTGGCGGAAAAAGCCCTGACCCGCGGCGTGCCCATCGTGCTGGTCAAATCCGGGCGTTCAGAGGCTGGCCGGCGCGCCGCCGTCTCCCATACCGCCAGCCTGGTGGGCGACGATAAAGCGCATGACGCTATGTTCAATCACCTCGGCATGTTCCGTGTGTACGATCAGGGAGAGATGCTTGACCTCGCCGCCGCCTTTACCGGCGCCCCGCTGCCTGCGAGCGCGCGGGTTGGTGTCGTCTCCATGAGCGGCGGTGGTGCAATTTGGCTAACCGATGCCTGCGCCGATGCCGGGCTGGAGTTACCTGAACTGAGCGCCGGGCTTCAGGCCAATCTGCGCAGCTTTGTGCCGGACTATGGCGGCATCACCAACCCGGTGGACCTGACCGCCCAGTCGCTGGAAAGCGACGGTCGCATCCGTGCGATGACCCTGCTGTATGAATCCGACGAAGTGGATACGCTGGCCGTCGTCGCCACGCTGTCAGAGGTCGGCATGCTGGAACGCGAAAAGGAGGCGCTGGCCGCGCTTGCCGGGCGCACGGAAAAACCGCTGGTCTTTTGCACCTACACCCTACCCCGCGAAGAAAATCTTTCGGTGCTGGCCGATTGTGGCATTCCCGTTTTCCCGTCCTTTACCGGCTGCGCCCGCGGCCTCAAGGGGCTCGTCGATTACGCAGCTTTTCGCGCCCGCCGCGCTGGACTGGAAGACGGCGGCAACGAGGCGCCGGCCATCGCCATGCCAACATTGGCGGCTTCAGCCCGGCGATGCACCGAAGCTGAACTGCGGCCCATTTTCACGGTTCTCGGCATTGCGAGCCCACCGGCAAGGATAGCCACCTCCGAAGATGAAATCATCGCCGCCGCCAGGGCCCTGAGCTACCCGGTCGTGCTCAAGTTGCAGGCCGGCGACATCGCGCACAAAACCGCGGCTGGAGCCATCGCGCTAGGCGTGCCGGATGACGCGAGCTTGCGCGCCGCAGCACTTGAAATTCGCGCGCGAACCGGGCGCGCAGAGGCGCCGTTTCTGGTTCAGGCCATGGCCGAGCCGGGGCTCGACGTCATTGTCGGCATCATCCGCGATGAGGATTTCGGTGCGTTGCTGGTCGTGGGCGCGGGCGGCACCACGGTCGAGGCCACCGATGATGTGGCGATCTCCCCCGTCCCGCTTGATGCGCCGGCCGCCGAGAGCCTGCTTCGTCAGGTGCGCGCCCTCGCACCGTATTGGAACGATGCCGCCCCGGTGGCACCCGGCATCGACAACGCCGCATTAATCAATGCCGTGGTCAAGGTTTCGGCGTTCGCTGCGGCCAACCGACACGTCATCGCAGAATTTGAAATCAACCCGTTGCGAATCTTTGCGCCCGGTGACGGCGCACTGGCGCTCGACGGGTTTATGCGCACAGGAACGGCTCAGGGAGAGACCACCGATGGCTGAAGACATCTTGCTCGACATCAATGACGGCATTGCCACCATCACGCTCAACCGCCCGGAGAAGCGAAATGCCTTCCACCTCGACATGGTGGATCGTTGGGCTGACACAGTCACCGCCTGCGCCGGAAACGACGACGTGCGGGTGATTATCATCACCGGCGCCGGTGAGGCGTTTTGTTCCGGCGGCGATATTCAGGACTTAATGGGGGCCCGCCAGGACATGGGCCCGGAAGACCGCAAGAAGGAGCTGACCGAGCACGTGCACCGGCTGGTTCGCGCCTTCCAGACCAACGACAAGCCAGTGATTGCCGCCATGAACGGCGTCGCCACCGGCGCCGGACTGGACCTCGCGCTCTATGCCGACCTGCGCTATGCCGCGGCCTCAGCCCGGTTCTCCGAAACCTATGTGAAGGTCGGGCTGATCCCCGGCGCAGGCGGCGCGTGGATATTGCCCCGCATCGTCGGCACGGCCAAAGCGCTGGAGCTGTTCTGGACGGCGGATTTTGTGGATGCCGAAGAGGCGCTGCGACTTGGCCTCGTCAACAACGTTTTTGCTGATGACGCGCTAATGGACGAGGTGATGGCGATTGCGCGCAAGATTGCCGCCGGGCCGCAATTCGCCAACGAGGCTATCAAGCGCGCCATTTATCACGGCCGCTCATCGGACTTGCCGACCGCACTTGATTTAATCTCGTCTGCTTACACTATTGCGGCCACCGGGCCCGACCACGCCGAAGCGGTCAGCGCCTTTCTGGAAAAGCGCCGGCCGGAATTCGGCAAAAAATAGGCCGCGCGTTAGCCGATGAAGTCAGCAACGATACTGTTGAACTTCTCCGGGTTCTCAACGAACAGAAAATGCTGGCCGCCCTCGTCTTCCTCGAAGATTTCGAGCTTGGCACCAGGAATCTGATTCGCCGTCCACTCGACCGACTGCCACGGGATCAGGCTCGCCCGCCCGCCTACAACCAGCGTCGGCAGCCTGAGCAACGGAATGGTGTCGCGCCAGTCATGGTGGCTGTGGTGATACAGCAGGGTCGCCGCATGGCGGCGCGGCATCTGCAAATTACACTGGATCATCCACTCCAGCGTCTCGGGGCTCATCGCTGATGTGACCATGCTACCAATCACGTCGCGCGTGGTCTGTTCACCATCGGGCCCGGCCAGCGCATTGCACACGCCTTCCAGCGTGTCCGGCGTGAAGATCGCGCCCGCCAGCAGTTTCTCCTCGTCAGACCAGGTGGAATTGGCCACGATATAAGGCATCTGGTCGACTAGGATCAGCTTGGCGAGACGATCTGCACCAAACAGCTCCCAATAGCACCAGATGACAGAGCACCCCATGGAATGGCCGAGAATGTTGACGTCCTGCAGGTCCAACGCCTCGATCACGTCATGCACATCCGTCGCGAGGCGCGCAATACGGTACCCGTTTTCCGGCTTTTCGGACTGCCCATGCCCGCGCATATCCAGCGCAATGACCCGGTAACGGTCCGAGAGGCCCGCTATCTGGCCCTTGAACTGCTCGGCCGTCTGCGACCAGCCGGGAATAACCACCAGCGGCGCGCCTGTGCCGGCCTCGATATAGCTGAGCGCTACGCCATCAGCCGTCTTCGCACTCTTGCGTGTGCCCGCATCTCCCATGCTTTCCTCCCGCGATAACTTGATTTCAGTGTCGGCGTCGTTTCGCGCCGCAGTACTTGCATACTAACCCCGCATTGTGCCGCTTGCCGACCCCCGTGGGCTCACGCAATTCAGCGCGCCCGCTAGCCAATGAAGTCAGCAACGACCTGGTTAAACTTTTGCGGATTTTCAACGAAAAGGAAATGCTGGCCGCCCTCGTCTTCCTCGAAGATTTCGAGCTTGGCACCAGGAATCTGATTCGCCGTCCATTCAATTGACTGCCATGGGGTCGAACTCGCCCGCCCGCCCACGACCAGCGTCGGCAGCCTAAGCAACGGAACAGTGTCGCGCCAGTCATGATGGCTTTGGTGATACAGCAGGGTCGCCGCATGGCGGCGCGGCATCTGCAAATTACACTGGATCATCCACTCCAGCGTCTCGGGACTCATCGCTGATGTGACCATGTTGCCGATCACATCTCGCGTGGTCTGTTCGCCATCGG
>JABJCZ010000054.1 GCA_018668475.1 Alphaproteobacteria bacterium
AGATCATTGTTGCCTTTAAGATCACAACTATGGCCAACGAACTGCGGGCCACGGAAGTCTTCCTCGGTCAACGATTCAGCCTGAATCATCGTCCCCATGGCGCCATCAAGCAGCAAGATTCTATCGCGCGCGGCGGACTCCAGCGCGGCCAATACCTTTTCGCCGCGGCTCATAGGGCTGACTCCGACAGCAGCGCATGGTCGCGCACGCCGAGAGCGTGGCAGATCGCCCGCGCCAGCTCGGCCTGGTTCAACGTGTAGAAGTGAAAGTCGCTGACACCATGTTGGGTCAAGCGCCGGCACTGCTCGATGGCGACCCAGCCGGCAATCAGCCGTCGGCTGTCAGGGTCGTTGTCCAGCCCCTCGAATAGGTGGGCCAGCCACGAGGGCAGGCTCGTGCCGCAGTTTTTCGCAAACTGAACCAGTCGTGTGTAATTTGTTACGGGCACGATGCCGGGCACAATCGGCGCATCAATGCCGCGGGCCGCCGCCGCATCGCGAAATCGCAAGAACACATCGGCATCAAAAAAGAACTGGGTGATCGCGCGGCTGGCGCCTGCGTCCAGTTTGCGCGCGAGATTGTCGAGGTCAGAATCGGCACTGAGCGCTTCAGGATGAACTTCAGGATAGGCCGCAACGCTGATCTCAAAGTTGGCAGCCTTGCGCAAGCCCTCAACCAGTTCGGCAGCGTTGGCATATCCGTCAGGGTGAGGAGAGCGCGTCTCGGCACCTTCCGGGGGGTCACCGCGCAAGGCAACGACATGGCGCACGCCGGCATTCCAGTATTCTTTTGCCACTTCATCCACTTCTGTGCGAGATGCGCCGACGCAGGTCAGGTGGGCAGCAGGCGTGAGGTCTGTTTCCTTGATAATACGGCAGACAGTATCAAACGTGCGTTGGCGGGTGCTGCCACCGGCGCCATAGGTCACGGACACAAAGCTCGGCTGCAACGGTGCCAATCGAACGATGGAGTTCCACAGTTGGCGGGCGAGTTTCTCCGAACTTGGCGGAAAAAACTCGAACGACACATCGACCGAGGTGGCCGCTGCCAGGTCGAAAGGTGTACTCGCTATGGTCGTCATGAATACTTCACCGTTTGGTACGGGCGCTATTGGTGCAAAGACTTCACGATCCTCCCACCAAAAGGTCCACCACAGTTGCGCTGGGCGGACCCTCACGCTTTAGCCGAATTTATAATGCGCCCGCAAGCTGTTGTCTCAAAACGGCGCTGTCGGTTTAAATAGGTCAACCGGCACAGATTATCAATGCCGGCATCGATTTTTCTCGCAGCATGCCTATATTGGCCCCCATGACTGATATTCCACTGGAACGCCGCCTGAGTGTGGCGCCGATGATGGGTTATACCGACCGGCACGGGCGTTTCTTTTTGCGCCAGTTCACCCGGCGAACACTGCTGTACTCCGAGATGATCGCAACGGGGCAAATCATTTACGGTGATGCCGCCAAATTCTTGAAATTTGACCCGGCTGAGCACCCCATTGCGCTGCAACTCGGCGGGTCCGACCCGGAGGCCCTCGCGCAATGTGCCGAAGTCGGCGTGGCAGCGGGCTATGATGAGGTCAATCTGAACGCAGGATGTCCGAGCAAGCGGGTCAACGCTGGTGCCTTTGGAGCCTGTCTGATGGCCGACCCGGCACTGGTCGCGCGATCGGTACGCGCCATGGCGCAGGCCGTGGATAAGCCAGTTACGGTCAAGTGCCGGCTCGGGATTGATGGACAGGAGAGTTATGAGGGGCTGCGGACCTTTGTGGAGGGCGTATTTGATGCCGGCGCCGCGAGCGTAACAGTTCATGCGCGTGTCGCCGTCCTCGGTGGTTTGACGCCGAAGGAGAATCGCGAAATCCCACCACTGCAATACGACTGGGTTCAACGCCTCAAATCTGATCTGGGCGATGCTGAGATTGTTTTGAACGGGGGCGTTCAGTCCCTTGATGACGTCGAGACTCATCTGGACGGGCTTGATGGCGTGATGATCGGGCGGGCGGCCTGTGCCAACCCGATGATGCTTGCCACGGCAGACGCGCGTATTTTTGGTGAGCCGGCAGCACCGGTTGAGCGTGAACGCATTGCCAATACGATGCTCAGCTACATCGACAGCGAATTAGCATCCGGCACACGGCTCAATGCCATAACCCGACATATGTTCGGGCTGTTTCA
>JABJCZ010000055.1 GCA_018668475.1 Alphaproteobacteria bacterium
GAAAGACACAGGCCGCTTCCGGCCCGACACCCGCCTCTCCCTGCTCGGCCGGGACCCCGACAAGTTTGACGGCGTCGTGAACACGCCCGTTTATCATGCCTCAACGGTATTGTTTCCCTCCGTTGCTGCGCTCAAGGGCGGCAACCGCAAAGAGCCTGGCAAGACGTTTTATGGTCGCCATGGCACACCGACGACCTTTGCCCTGCAAGATGCCGTCGCTGCAATGGAAGGCGCGCACGCGTCGTTCGTATTCAGTTCCGGCAAAGCTGCTGTGCTCGCCGCCCTGCTCGCCTTCGTAAAGGCGGGCGATCACGTGATGATGGTCGACAGCGCCTATGGGCCGTCGCGCGGCCTGGCGGCAGGTCTGCTCAAGCGTTTTGGCGTGGAGACAACGTTTTACGACCCTCTGGCCGACCCTGCTGCAATCGGTGCACAGATGAAACCTTCCACGAAGGTTGTGTATACCGAGGCGCCCGGCTCGCTAACCTTCGAAATGCAGGACCTGCCGGCCATTGCCGAAATGGCCCATGCCGCCGGGGCGGTCGTCATCACCGACAACACCTGGGCATCGCCACTCTACTGCGATCCCTTCAAGCTTGGTGTTGATGTGTCCGTGCAGGCCGGCACCAAATATATAGTCGGCCATTCAGATGCAATGCTGGGTGTCGTCAGCGCCACCGAGGCCGCCACGCCTGCTATTCAACAAGCCTTTGAGGACCTCGGCGCCTGCGCCGGGCCGGATGACTGTTACCTCGCCTTGCGGGGCATGCGGACACTCTCCGTTCGGTTGGCCCGTCATCAGGAAACCGGTCTGACACTGGCGCGATGGTTTGCGGCACGGCCCGAGGTCGCCCGAGTGCTCCACCCGGCGCTGCCGGATGACCCCGGCCACAGCATCTGGAAACGTGATTTTACGGGTGCTTCCGGGCTGTTCGGCGTCGTATTGAATCCAATATCTGAAGATGCCGTAGCCGCATTTCTCGATGATATGGAGCTGTTCGGAATGGGATACTCATGGGGCGGATACGAAAGTCTGATGATCCCGACCTGGCCACATACGGCCCGAGAAACCTCGGCGTGGGACCCGGCAAGCCCCTGCATCCGCGTCCACGCAGGCCTCGAAGACCCGGCGGACCTCATCGCCGACCTTGAAGCCGGCTTCGTCCGCCTGAATGCAGCTGAATAAGAGAAAATGGCGCGCCCTCCAGGATTCGAACCTGGGACCTACAGCTTAGAAGGCTGTTGCTCTATCCGGCTGAGCTAAGGGCGCGCATGCGATGCAATATTTCATCGGGTGAAGGCAGAGGCAAGCCACACAACTGGCTCTGTGCGATGAAATCCGTTATCTTCCGGACAATTCAGCGGCACATCGCACAGGGAGCTCTCATGCGTCACTATAAATTCGCTGCCATTGTTGTGGTCAGTGGTCTGCTCGCGGCCTGCACCCAGAGTGGACATATGAACTTTGACACCACCTGGGATATCACCGGGCCCAGCATGTACACGTCGCCCGACATGATCGCGGCCGAGGCCAGCGAAGGCAATTCTACAGCCCAACGTGTTCTCGGCGGGATGTACTATTGGGGCAATGGTGGCGTTGAGCAAAGTGATGAAATCGCTGCCCTGTGGTGGAAACGCGCCGCTGCAAACGGCGACAGCATGGCCGCAGCTAATCTGGCGCGTCTGGCCGCTGGACAGCCTGTTGACGGTGAGTTGCACGCTTCGGTCGGGCGCGAAATTGCCGCGAGGCTTGAAGACGACGCTGAACGGCTGGCTAGCAACTTCTAATCGTTCAGAACGTTTTGTTGAAGACGTCGCCGGTCGGTGTAGCTGGCCCGGCGAAAGGGCCTAATTTTTCCGGATGAAGTTATCGGCGTAGGCCTTTGTGCGCACTTGACGTTCGTTGGGCGCACGCACTTCTGCGTCCAGGCCCGTGCGCAAGGCGTAGGCCACGGCTTCTTCCTTGCTGGGGAAAGTCAGTTTGACCTGCCGCCGGGTATCGCCTGAGCCCGTCCAGCCCATCAGGCTGTCGACCGTTTTACGGTCTTCGCTATCGTATTCCAGGACCCACTTGTCCATATTCGCTCGCCCGGACTGCATGGCGTTCTTGGCGGGACGATAGATACGAGCGGTCATGGCAATGGTCCGTTCAATAGCTACATTTCAAATGATGGTCGGGGTGACTGGATTCGAACCAGCGACC
>JABJCZ010000056.1 GCA_018668475.1 Alphaproteobacteria bacterium
ATTCGGCAATGTTCAGGAATGCAGAGGATGGCGAGCCTGTGGCGGATGACGTCAAACCCGTGTGGGACAAGGTCGTTGCCGCTCATGAGCAGGGAGTGCGGGTCAAGGCGCCAGCTGGCGACAACGATATGGCGCGCCATTATCGCTATGCCAGTGTGCACCTGTATCCTGGTTCCGAGAAAGAAATGTATTGCTCAACCCTTGCTGAATCGCAGGCCGTTGGGGTGCCGGCTGTGGCCCGCCCGATGGGCGCGGTCAAGGAGCGGATTATCGACGAGCAAACCGGCTTTCTTGCGGAAGATGATGACAGCTTCGTCAAGAGTGCGGTGAAAATGCTCAGCGATATCGAGGCGCGCGACCGGGTGAGTGAGCTGGCCCGTCGCTACGGCAACGTCCGAAGCTGGGATACTGCGGCAAGGGAGTTCGAAACTCTCTTTCGATGAGGATCCTGTTCATCACGTCTACCCGGATCGGCGACGCGGTGCTCTCGTCGGGGCTCCTTTCTCACCTGATCGAAACCTCTGACAATCCCGAAGTGACCATCGCCTGTGGTGCGGAAGCGGCGCCACTATTTGAGGCCGTCCCCGGCCTTGTTGAGATCATTCCCATCATCAAGAAAAAGCGCGGTGGCCACTGGCTGGCGCTCTGGGGACAATGTGCCGGCAGGCGCTGGGACGTGGTGGTGGATCTGCGGGCGTCGGCCATTGCCTGGCTTTTGTTGGCGCGCCGCCGGCTGGTGCTGCGGCCCGACGATGGTCCGGTCCACCGGGTTGAGGCGATTGGCCGGTTGGCCGGTACAGCCACGCCACCGGCGCCACAGATGTGGACCACGCCGGAACACGACGTGGCAGCCGCGAAACTGTGGGTGGATGGTGCAGCTGTATTGGCACTGGCCCCGACAGCCAATTGGCGCGGCAAGCAATGGCAGGCTGAACGTTTTGCGGAGCTGGCGCTGGCGCTTACCGGCGCCGACGGCATCTTGCCGGGAGCCGCCATCGCAATATTCGGCGCGCCGGCAGAACGGTCGGCTGCGGAGCCGGTCATCGCGGCGCTGCCGGCAGATCGGCGGATCGACCTTGTGGGCAAACTAGATTTATTGACGGCCTGTGCTGCGCTCCGGCGGGCGGCGTTTTTTGTCGGCAACGATTCCGCGCTCATGCACATGGCAGCTGCGGTCGGAGTGCCGACCCTTGGCTTGTTCGGCCCAAGTCGAGAGGCCCATTATGCGCCCTATGGACCGCGCTGTGAGGTGCAGCGGACCGCGCAAAGTTACGACACATTGATCGGCGCGCCGGGTTACGATCACCGCACGACAGATAGCTTGATGGACAGCCTGAGCGTGGAAATGGCAGAAGCAGCAGCCCGCAAACTCTGGGCCCAATGTGAGGACCTGTGAGCAATCAGCGCGATAATGCGCAGTCCGACGCGCTAAAGCTCTCGGTTCTCGTCGTCGCCCATGACGAAGGGCATCAGCTTGCCGATTGCCTGACCAGTCTGGCGTTCGCAGATGAGATTGTCGTTGTCCTCGATCGATGCACGGATGACTCGCGCGACGTTGCGCTGCGTTTTACCGATCACATCGTTGAGGGCGCATGGCCGGTGGAAGGCCCGCGTCGCCACGCCGGAATTGATGCCTGTTCCGGGGACTGGATTCTCGAGGTTGATGCTGACGAACGCGCATCGCAGGAGCTGGGTGATGAAATCCGTCGCACTATTGCGACGGCCGCACCGGGGTACTTTCTGGTGCCGTTTGACAATTACATCGGCGCCCGGCGCGTGCGCTATGGCTGGGGAGGCTCCTGGGGTGTCATGGCGGCCCCTCGTCTGTTTACGCCCGGCGCCAAGCAATGGGGCGCGCAGCGTATTCATCCGTCGCTGAAGCTAGATGGCCCGAAGCGCCGTCTGACAACGCCGATGGAGCACTACGTCGACAAGGACCTCGCCGATATGATGGCGCGGCTGCAACGCTATACGGATGCCAAGGCGGCCGACATGCGGGCGTCGGGTGAGCGGTTGCCGCCGCTCTGGTGGGTGTTCCGGCGTTGCATATCTCGCTTCATCAAATGCTGGGTTTTCCGCAAGGGGTATCGCGAGGGACGGTGGGGTTTTGTCATAGCGGTAATGGCGGCACTTTATCCATTGCTGTCACATCTCAAAGCCGAACTTGATGACCCTGAACAGGGTGAGGGCCGTGGCTGAGGCGGGCCTGCGCATCCTACAGGCTGTCGCCGGTGGTGAACATGGTGGCGCTGAGGCGTTTGCCGCCCGGCTTGCCGGGGCCTTTGAACGGGCTGGTATTGCGCAACGGGTTTTGGCACGGGCCGACCGATCCTGGGCTGACGACATGCGGGCATCCGGTGTAGATGTGGTGACCTTGCCGTTTGGCGGCGCGCTCGATATGGCCACCCGTCGCGGGTTCAAACGGGAGATAGCGGCCTTTCGTCCGACCCATGTGTTGACCTGGATGAACCGGGCAACCCGGTTTTGTCCCCGTGCGACCGCGGCCGCACCGTTCGTGCATCTCGCGCGGCTCGGTGGCTATTACAGTCTCAAATATTATCGGCGCTGCGATCATCTGATCGGCAACACTCCGGATATTGTTCGCTATTTGCAAGATGGCGGCTGGCCGGCGGAGCGAGCACATTATGTTCCGAATTTTGTCGATGGTGAGCCGGACGTGCCGGTCGTGCGAGCTGAGTTGAAGACCCCGGCGGAAGCTCCGTTGCTGCTTGGCCTTGGGCGGTTGCATCGCAACAAGGGGTTTGATGTGCTGCTGGACGCTGCGGCAAAGGTGCCAGGCGCATATCTGTGGCTGGCCGGCAAGGGCGAAGCGCGAGCGGCGCTTGAGCGGCAGGCAACGCGTCTTGGCATTGCCGACAGAGTGCGGTTTCTTGGCTGGCGGCGCGATGTGGCAGCCTTGCTGGCGGCGACCGATGTGTTTGTCTGTTCATCGCGGATCGAGCCGCTTGGCAATATAGTGATTGAAGCTTGGGCGCATGGGGTGCCGGTTGTGGCTGCCGCTGCGGCGGGTCCGCGCCACCTTCTTCGTCCCGGCGAAAATGGCCTGCTGGTGCCACTCGAAGACGCTGAGGCGCTGGCGACCTCGATCCAGACGCTGCTGGATAACCCTGCCCTTGGAGACCGGCTC
>JABJCZ010000057.1 GCA_018668475.1 Alphaproteobacteria bacterium
GGCGACTTATTGGTCGTCAGCGGCGCCTTCGGACGGCCCCTGAGGGCCAATTTCTTCAAGCAATGCGGCCTTGATGCGGCTGAAAACGCCGCGCCAGTCGCCATTCGTTTCCTGTTGGAATATGCGGGCGCTTGGGTACCACGGCGTGGTTTCCTCGCGGTCCAAGTAACGCCAGTCGCCGGTAAACGTAAGTGCAATCCAGGTTGGTTTGTCGAGCGCCCCGGCGAGATGGGCCACAGACGTATCCACCGAGATCACCAGGTCAAGCTGCGAGATTACTGCGGCGGTATCGGCAAAATCCTTGAGCTGGGGAGAAATGTCGCGAATCAGGCCGCGTGCGCCGGTCTGGTCGAGCTCGGCGGCACGCGGGCCGACCTGCAGGCCGTAAAACACCGCCCCGGGCACGCCGATGGCTTCGAGCATCGGGGCAAGGCCGCAGGAGCGATTGCGATCATTGCGCTGGGTGGGCTTGCCGGCCCAGCACATTCCTACCTTGAGCCAGCCGGGCGGGGCCGCGAGGGCGGGAGCCAACCGCGCCGTGTCATCGCCATAGGGCTGCAGATACGGGTTGGGGCCGGGGATGGTTTCCAGTGCTGTGCCGAAAATGCGAGGCAAGGTCAGTAGCGGTACGTGGCAGTCGAAGTCAGGCAGTGGCTCACCCCGGGTGATGACTTGGTGCAGGCCATCAAGCCGGGCAAACAGGCGGGTCAGCGGTGCCTGGCATTCCAGTACCACCTTGCCGTTTGCGCCGCACTTATCCGCGAGCAAAGCGACGTAGCGCACAAACTGGATGCTATCGCCCATGCCCTGCTCGCAATGAACAAGCAGCGTTTGCCCATCCAAGGGCTCACCGTCCCACATGGGTTGGGTGAAATCGCGGGGTGGATTGTCGCCCAGGCGCCAGCGCCATTCATACTCCGCAAAGCCGCGCTTCAGATCGCCGGCCTGCAGCCACGCCAGCGCGCGATCCCAATGGGCTTCAGCATAGTCGGGCTTGGTGCGCACGGTCTCGTTCAGGCATTCCAGCGATTCAGCGAAGCGCCCCCGGTCCTTCAGCACCAGGCCAAGGTTGTAGCGGGCTTCGGCGTAGTCTGGCTTGGCCTCCAGGGCGGCGCGATGCGCGGCCTCGGCATCCTCAAACCGGCCCAGCGCGCGCAGTGCGTTGCCCATGTTGGAGAGTGCCCCGGCATCGCCCGGCGCGTTGGCGAGCGAGCGTTCATAGGCGGTGACGGCGGCGGCATATTGGTTTTTTGCGCGCAGCGCCACACCCAGGTTGTTGTACGCCCGGGCAAAAGATGGCGCGACCTGCACCACCTGACGGTAGCCGGCAATGGCCTCGTCCAGTTTTCCCTCGCGGTGGAGCGCGGTGGCACGCTGAAACGCCGCCTCAACCTGTTTGAGGCGGTCTTGCGTCGCAGCCCCATCGGGGGCCGGGCTAGTTGTATCCTGCTCCGCCACCAGCGGTACCGGCGTTGATGCTATTGCCGCCGAGATAGCCGGCGACCAGCTCCTCCGCGATCTGAATAGCGTTGAGCGCGGCTCCCTTGCGCAGATTGTCCGAGACCACCCAGATATTGAGCCCGTGCGCGACCGTCGGGTCCTGGCGGATGCGCGACACGAAAGTTGCGTCCTCGCCCACCGAATCCTTCGGTGTTGCGTACCCACCGGGCTTGCGCTCGTCTATCACCACGACGCCCGGGGCTTCGCGCAAAATTTCCCGCGCTTCCTCTTCGTCAAGCGGCTCATGAAACTCAATATTGATTGCTTCGGCGTGGCCAATAAATGTCGGCACGCGCACGCAGGTCGCCGACACCAGAATATCCGGATCGAGAATCTTCTGCGTTTCGTTGACCATCTTGGCTTCTTCTTTGGTCGAGCCGTCGGACATGAAGTCATCGACCTGCGGAATTACGTTAAAGGCGATTTGCTTGGGAAACTTCTCCGGGTCCTTTTGCTCATTCATAAAGAGCGCGCGGGTATGGTCGAACAGCTCGTCCATGGACTCCTTGCCAGCCCCGGACGTCGACTGATAGGTCGAGACCACAATGCGCTTGATCGCGGCCCGATCATGCAACGGCTTTAGCGCGACCA
>JABJCZ010000058.1 GCA_018668475.1 Alphaproteobacteria bacterium
CTGCTGGATTTTGACCAGAAAAATGTATTGATTGCTAAGGTCCCCCTCGACGGGAGATTGGCAAGCTGGTTGGATGTATATGAACAGTTGCGGCGGCTGCCGGTAATCGTGGGCGTGGAACTCGCTGAACTTTCAAAAGCCGCGGCGATGGTCCGGCTGACCCATCTGGGGGATCTGGAACAGTTGAGTTTTGCGCTGGACCGAGAAGCACTGGAACTGGTGATAGATGAGGCGGGCTGGGTCGTCCAGCATCGCGGGAAAAAGACGCCCTTGAACAACACGGACAATTCTCAATGACCATGCGCGCACGGACTTATGTAGGATTTTGGATTGCTGCATTTGTCATTCTGATCGTCCTGTTGCTGGTATTTCGTGACATTCTGCTGCCCTTCGTCGCGGGTATGGCCGCCGCCTATTTTCTTGACCCTGTGGCCGACCGGCTCGAGCGGGCAGGCTTTTCGCGCACGCTGGCGACGGCACTCATTACAACGGCGTTTGTTGTGGTGGTCGGGTTGTTGTTATTTTTCCTTATTCCGGTTTTGCAGTCGCAAGCTGTCGATTTCCTGAAAAACCTGCCGAGCTTTTTCCAGTCCGCGCGCGGATGGGTGGAGCCGATGATCGAGCGCTGGGTTTCGGAGATGGAGCCCGATCGGGTGCAGCGGGCGGAAACGGTTATCGAGGATTTCTCGGGTCGGGCGGTGCAGTTCGTTTTGGGCATTGTCGGCAATGTCTGGGCCGGGGGGATGGCGCTGGTTAATTTCCTGGCGTTGGCCTTCATCACGCCGGTCGTGACGTTCTATATGTTGCGTGATTGGGACGGCATTGTTGCCCGGGTCAAATCGTGGTTGCCGCGGGAACAGGCGCCCGCGATTTGCGAGCAAGCGCTACTGATGGATTCGACCCTCGCCGGTTTTGTGCGCGGAACCGGAATCGTATGTCTGGTTCTGGCCGCATTTTACGGTGGAGCACTGAGCGCGGCAGGTCTCCAATTTGGCCTGGCTATCGGTATCGTCGCTGGCCTGCTGTCGTTTGTGCCGTATCTCGGCTCCATCGGCGGGTTGATCATCTGCGTCGGCCTCGCGCTTCTGCAGTTTGACGAGGCGTGGCGCATCGCGGTGATCGCCGGTATTTTTGTGATTGGCCAGATCGCGGGTGACTACGTGCTCACGCCACGCCTCGTGGGGCAGCGAGTGCGGCTGCACCCGGTGTGGATCATCTTTGCGGTGCTCGCGGGCGGCACCCTGTTCGGCTTTGTCGGCATGTTGCTCTCGGTCCCGGTCGCTGCGTTGATCGGCGTGCTTGCGCGCTTCGGGATCGGCAATTACCTCGAAAGCGATATGTATCAAGGGGCCGCTGACAGCACTGATAGTGGACCGGAAGGTGACCTGCGGCAGTGAGCAGGACCGATCGGGCGGCGCAACTCGTACTCGACCTTGGCCACAGACCAGCACTCGCACGCGAAGATTTTCTGGTAGCGCCCTGTAACGAGGAGGCGGTCGCATGGCTAGACCGTTGGCCGGACTGGCCTTCTTCGGCAGTAATTCTGGTTGGCGCCGCGGGCGCGGGAAAAAGCCACCTTGCGCGTGTCTGGCGGGCTCGCACCAGTGCGGCTTCAGTTGAAGCGGCAAGTTTGCGGCGCAGCGATCCGTGGGCATGGCTAAAACCGGCGCCAGTGTGTGTTGTTGAGGACGCGCCGGGTGGTGTTGACGAGCAGGCCCTGCTGCATTTGTTGAACGCGGCCACCGAAGCCGAGGGGCATCTGCTGATTACGGCGGTATCGCCGCCATCCCGCTGGGCGCTGCGTTTGCCCGACCTTGCGTCGCGCATGCGCGCGGCACCCATCGCCGAGCTGCGGGCCCCGGATGATGCCTTGCTAGGGGCAGTCATGGTCAAACTGTTCGCTGACCGCCAGGTCACCGTCACACCGGAAGTGGTTTCTTACGTTCTACCTCGGATGGAGCGATCATTTGCGGCTTTACGCGCGCTCGTGGTGGCGCTCGATGAGGCTGCCCTAGCTCAAGCGCGTGCGGTTACTGTGCCGCTGGCTCGCGAGGTGTTGCTAGATCTCAGCAATGAGCCCGTGTCCTAGGTCAGTTCCGGCGCCGCTTTTTTGTCAGCGCCGCCCGATGATTTTTTGCGGCTCCTGCGGCGGCGCTTTGGCTCATTTTGCGCCTGCAAAAAATTGGCGGTTTCATCATCCAGTGGAATGATGTGGATCTTGCCGCGGGTCGCCGTCAACGCCACTCGCCCGGCCATGAGGGCAAGGGCCAGTTCGCCGAACATCTCGCGCCGCCATCCCTGCAGCGGGCGAATTTCTGTGGTATCGACGTCGATAGCTGCTTCGTCATTGCCTAGCGCCGCAATTTTTTCGAGGTCGCTGGTATTGGCGACGATTTTCTGGGCGACGCCGGTTTTCTCGCATTGTGCCTTCAGTAGCACCTTGAGCAAGTCCATGATCGGCCCAATGCCGGAAGGTGTTTCCTTGCGGGGCGGTGGCGTCGGCCATTCGTTTTCCGGGCGCGCCAGAGCGGTCTGAACGGCGCCAAGCAATGCCTCGCCAAATTTTCCTTCTGCTGTCTTGCGGGACAGTGCTCTGATCCTGGCCAGCTCGTCGACCGTCTTGGGCGCCTGCGCGGCGATCTCGGTAATCGCATCGTCTTTGACAATTCGGCCGCGTGGCACATC
>JABJCZ010000059.1 GCA_018668475.1 Alphaproteobacteria bacterium
CAGATGTTGAAAGAGCGTGTGCTCAGGCAGTGTCACTTGGTTCCGCTGCAACTGCCCCGGTTTGCTTTGCGCGCCAGTCGTCCAACGCTTGGGCCAGCGTCTTGTCTTCAAGGGCAATGATGGATGTTGCCAGGAGGGCGGCATTGATGGCGCCAGGCTTGCCAATCGCGAGGGTACCAACCGGCACGCCGCCAGGCATCTGAACGATCGAGAGTAGACTGTCCATGCCCTTCAGGGCCTTGCTCTCGATGGGGACGCCGAGCACAGGCAGGGGCGTTTTGGCCGCAGCCATGCCGGGCAGGTGAGCCGCTCCGCCGGCGCCGGCGATAATAACCTTCAGCCCGCGTTCGCGTGCGGTTGCTGCGTAGTCAAACAGCCGGTCTGGGGTGCGGTGGGCGGAGACGATGCGGGTTTCATGAGGCACGCCCATGCCCGAAAGCGTTTCCGCTGCGTGGCGCATGGTCTCCCAGTCGGACTGGCTACCCATAATAATACCGACAAGTGGCTTGGTCGTGCTCACACGTAATTCCTTCCGGCGTGACGGGCGATGGATATTATGTGGATGTCGGTCAGCGGGAAAGACCTTTTCACGCTGTAGTGCGCCGCGACGTGCCGTAATTCAGGGCGGTGGAGGATCATGCGGAAACTTCTGTGGCGGGTAAATGGTATGCTGAGGAATGACGTTATTAACCCGATTATGTTACAAGACGCGTCAATACGTAATCTTGGTATGGTTTTGGTAGCTTGTTGGTGACGACACGATGAAAATCGAAGGTCCAAAGCCGCCCGGTGCCAGTCGCGTTGGCCGGACCGGCGCCGCGAAGGCTGGTGGGGCAACACAGGGCGTTGCGGGGGCGCGCGAAATTTCGGACACGACGTCTATCCTTGGCGTGCCGGAAGGCGACATCACGCCCAAAGTGCGTGAAGCGATCATGGGCCTGATGGAAGAAGTTTCCCGTTTGCGTGAGGAATTGCGCCGCTCTCAGGGCCGTATTCAGCATTTGGAACACCTTGCGGATCAGGATTCGCTCCTGCCAATCAATAATCGCCGTGCATTTGTGCGGGAGCTGAACCGGGCGATCTCCATGGGCCAGCGTTACAGCTATCCCAGTACCGTTGTCTATTTTGATGTCGACAACATGAAGGCGATCAATGACGAGCTAGGGCATCCTGCTGGCGATGCGGCGTTGACGTTGATCACAGAAAAACTCAAAGAGAATGTTCGCGATTCTGACGTGATCGGTCGCCTGGGCGGGGATGAGTTTGGCGTCATCCTGTTGCAGGCGGATGAGGAACGCGGGCAGGAAAAAGCCAAACAGCTGGCAGATTCCATCGAATCGTCGCCCCTGCATTTTGGCGGCGAAGAGGTTCAGGTAACGG
Source organism: Alphaproteobacteria bacterium (assembly GCA_018668475.1). GTDB lineage: Bacteria > Pseudomonadota > Alphaproteobacteria > UBA828 > UBA828 > JABJCZ01. The sequence goes on from JABJCZ010000059.1 coordinate 1,381, forward strand.
TGACTTGGGGTCTCTACACGTTCAGCGGCCAGGATGACGCAAGTGGCGCCCTGGCGGCGGCGGACGAGGCAATGTACGCCCGGAAACGCTCACGTACCTGACGCGGCGCCCTCGACGACGATTTGATCCGGTTGGCGGGTAGCGATCAGGCGGCTTCGTTGCCGCTATGCTCTTCCAGTCGGATAATTTGGTCTTTCAACGCGAGTTTTCGTTTCTTAAGACGATGGATTTGACTGTCGTCGGTGTCTACTTCGTCGGCCAGTCGGTTGATGACCTCATCAAGGTCACGATGTTCAGTCCGTAAATCTTCGAGCTTCTGCTCAACGTTCGTCTCGTCCATAGCTCCTACATTTCGTGAAATGTTCACTGAATATCGAGCCAGATCATACCAAGGTTGACGGATGATTCTCATCACATTTTCCCTGATTTTTTGATCCATGCTCAACCACCTGAAGAAATGGATGAATTCGGCTCAGGCAAGGTTGGCCAAGTCGAGTTTCTGATCCGTTGAGCGGGTGATTCGATGGCGGTCGGTGCCGCACTGTGACAAAATCATCCAGTTCAGTGATGGCGCGGCGTGACCGCGCGAATTCACTGCTAAGGACCTTGGCGGAGGCTTTCGCGTTCCTCGATATGCATGCAATTGGCGACCCAACTCAGCAGACTGATGGCGAAGTAGCTTGTGACAACTGGCTTGCCACGCTGGCCGCAAGGCACGCGGGACTGGAGCAAGCGATAGCCGAAGAGTGGGGGCGCCCGGCGCCGAACACGCTAAGCCTAACGCGCATGAAACGGCGGAAATTGCGCATCAAGGAAAGAATCGTCGGGCTATTGTGGAGCGCAGAGATAAACCTGCGCGCCAGCTAACGGTAGCTCCCGTTTAGTCTGGTTGCCTCAGGCGCGTAGACGCTTGATGGTGCCGGTGGTGCTGAACCCCGGTTCCAGTTCTGCGAGGACGACCTTGCCGCCATAGGCTGTCACGAAATCACCGCCGATAACTTCTTCAACGGCATAGTCCGCCCCTTTGATCAGGCAATCCGGGCGCAGTGTTTCGATCAAATTGATCGGCGTGTCTTCGTCAAAGATGACCACGAGATCCACTGTTTCAAGCGAAGCGAGCACCTGAGCCCTTGCATCCTCACCCTGTACTGGGCGGTCTTCTCCCTTGAGGCGTCGGATTGAGTTGTCGCTGTTGAGGCCAACAACCAGACGATCACAGCGTGCTCTAGATTGCCTCAGCAACGAGATATGGCCGGGATGCAGAAGGTCAAAACAGCCATTCGTAAAGCCGATGCTGAGGTTATCGTGGCGCCAGTGCTTCACGGTTTCCAGTGCATCTCCGAGCGGCAGGACTTTCGCCTCAGCCGTTGAGAGGTCACCGGCGCGCAAGGCGTGGAGCAAATCCGAGGTGTGCACGACGGCTGTGCCTGCTTTGCCGACCACAACACCCGCGGCGGTATTCGATAGGGCTGCGGCCGATTCCAGGTCCATGCCCGCAGCGAGGGCGGCGGCCAGCGTTGCGACCACCGTGTCGCCTGCGCCAGAGACGTCAAAGACTTCCCGCGCCTGCGCTGGCAGATGAACGCTGGTGTCTGTCTGGCCGACCAGACTCATCCCCTCGTGGCTACGGGTTACCAGGGCGTTCTCGATGCCACACTGCGCGAGTAAGTCTCGGGCGGCGGCGGTTATATCGGCTGACGTCTCGACATGCTGCGCGGCTGCGGCGCCAAGCTCGCCGCGATTCGGCGTAATCACGTTTGCGCCACGGTAGCGCTCGAAGTCACGCCCTTTCGGGTCAACGACAACAATTTTGCCAGCTGCCCTGCTGCGCTCGATGATGTGCCGGCAAACGGCTTCTCCCAGCACGCCTTTCGCGTAGTCGCTCAGGACGATGACATCAGTGTCGCCGATCAATTCGTCCGCCATTCGCAACAGACTCTCTATTGTCTGCGCAGACAGGTCGTCTGTTGTTTCGCTGTCTGCCCGCAGCAGTTGCTGGCTGCTTGCTACAAACCGGGTCTTCTGAGTTGACGTGCGCCCCGGCTGCACGAGCAGGCAGGGGTCAACTCGCTCCTCATCGCCCACCATGTTGGTTAGCGTGTGGCCGACCGCATCGTCCCCGACGACTGAGAGCAATACGGCCTGGGCACCAAGTGAGACGAGGTTGCGCACGACGTTTCCGGCGCCACCGAGCATCGTGTGATCGCGGTCAATGCGCAGAACTGGAACCGGCGCTTCCGGAGATGTCCGCTCGACATGTCCGTAGACGAAGCGGTCAAGCATGATGTCGCCGACACACAGGACGCGAGCGCGAGCGAGGTTTTCAACATGGGTGGCGAGGGTGGAGAGCTTCATCAACTCATTGTATTGTTGTGGGCAAGGGCCTTGGTTCGGCGCGCACGATACAGGAACTCGCCTGCAATGCGCCACCATGGTCATTTTCTTGGCAAGTGAGTATTGCCCGCGACCCTCTGCGTCGGCAATATCGCTGCTCAATTGAGTTCAGGGAAGACCATGACGCAAAGCGACTGGAAAACGGACTATCAAAGCCGGCTGACAACGCCCGACCGGGCGGTTGAACGCCTCGAGGCCGGCTGGCGCTTGATGCTACCTACTTTGGCAGGCGCACCTACGGCGCTGCTCGCGGCGATGGGTAGGGCGCTTCGCGAAGAGCGGATTTCAGGTTTAACAGCGGGCATGATCTTGCCAGCCGGAAATGTTGCAGAGCACCTGCTTGATCCGGCGGTGGCTGAGCGCCTCCAGTGGGATTCATTGTTCTGCGGCGGGGTGGATCGGCCGGGCGTCAACGACGGCACTCACGATATGACGCCGATGCATTTCAGTCAGACGCCGCGAATCATGGAGAGTTGGGCGGGGGGCGTTCAAGCGGTCATGTCGCTCGTATCTCCTCCTGATGAGAACGGCTATATGTCGCTCGGCCTCGCCACGGACTATACGAAACCGTTCATGAAGCTGGCGCAATATCGCGTGGTCGAAGTGAATCCCAATGTGCCGCGCGTCGGCGGCGATTGTCTGGTTCATGTGTCCGAAGTGGACGCAATTGTCGAGAGTGACGAGGAGATAATCGAGCTACCCAACACACCGTTTAATGCCGAGGACAAGATTATCGGCGGCCATATTGCGGAGCGAATTGCTGACGGGGCGACTATTCAGCTGGGCTATGGGGCGCTGCCGGGTGCGGTCGCAACATGTCTCACGGATCACAAGCACCTCGGCATTCACACCGAAATGTTCGTCGATAACATGCGTGTGTTGATGGAGTGCGGTGCGGTGGATAACTCGCAAAAGACGCTGCACCCAGGCAAAAGCATTTACACATTCTGCGCGGGCACGAAAGAAACCTACCAGTTTCTGCACGAGAATCCTGACATAGAGGCCTATCCTGTGGAATACGTGAATGATCCGTATGTCATTGGTCGCAATGATAAAATGGTCACGATCAACGCAACCGTGGCAGTGGATCTGACGGGTCAGGCCTGCTCCGAATCGATCGGCGGGCGGCAATACAGCGGGACCGGCGGCCAGGCGGACTTTGTGCGCGGCGCGTTTCTGTCCGATGGCGGCCAGTCTTTTCTGGGCACCTATGCAACCGCAAAAGGCGGGGAGGTGTCGTGCATTGTCGACATGCTGCCTCAGGGCTCAGTCGTGACGACTGCGCGCACCGACATTGACATGGTGGTAAGCGAATTCGGTGTGGCTGAGTTGAAGGGGCGTAGCCTGCGCGACCGGGCGCAGGCTCTAATCGCAATTGCGCACCCGAAGTTTCGTGACGAGCTGCAAGAGAAGGCCAAGGCACGCGGGCTAGGCCCGCGTTGAACCTTCCCAGAGCGCCGTGGGGCGACTTAGCCCATAAATAGGCTTTAGTCCCCGGCCCTATTCGCTGCTTGGGCTCTTCCCAAAAACTGATTCAGCTGTGGGCGCCGCGGCCGGCTCCGTCGGCTGTACAGCCGATGTATCTGCGACAACATCTTCGGTCGTCGGTTGCGCTATGGCTGGAGCAACTTCTTCCGCCACAACGGCTTCTTCGGGCTCTTCGATTCCTTCGCGGCGCCGGCGACGGGCTTCTTCCTTCGCCTTGCGTTCGGCCGCCCGGGTCTGACGCCGACGCGCAATATTGAGCGCTTCCACGAGTTCCATTTCGCCGCAAATTCCGAGAAGAAGGGGGTCCTGAGGCGAAATTTGCTGGGTATTCCAGTGGGTACGGTCGCGCACTGCGGTAATCGTCGCCTTGGTGGTGCCAAGCAATTTGCCAATCTGGGCGTCACTTAATTCCGGATAATTTTTCAGCAACCATGCAATGCCGTTTGGCCGCTCCTGGCGCTTGCTGACTGGCGTATATCGGGCGCGGCGGACGCGTTTGGGAACCTCTGCCGCAGGCTCGATCATCACCAGACGCCCGCTTGGGTCCGCTTCGCAGCGTTCTACCTCTTCGCGGGTGACTTGGCCGGCGGCGACCGGGTCGAGGCCACGGATACCAACGGCCACTTCGCCATCGGCGACACCTTGCACCTCAAGCGGGTGCAGGCCACAAAAGGCCGCAATCTGTTCAAAGCTCAGGGTTGTACTGTCCACAAGCCAGACGGCTGTGGCCTTGGGCATCAGTGGCTGCGCCATAGTCTTTCCTCACTTGTCACAATCGGGCCTGCTGCGCGGCAAATCGCGCCGAACAGCCCCGATGCGGTTATTCGTATTGCGGTGTTATGTCCTTTATGCGCCTTGTCTGCAAGGTGCGGGAAGGGCCAAGGGTAATCATTTTACACTCAGCACGATCTTTCCGATGTGATCACCGGATTCCATTCTGGCGTGTGCCGCGGCCGCGTCTGCCAGGGAATACGTCGAATCCATGACCGGGCCGATCGTGCGGCTGGCTATCAGTGGCCACACTTCTTGCTCCAGAGCCGCTGCAATCCGGGCCTTTGCTTCCACACTCTGGGGTCTCAGGGTTGAACCGGTCACGGTGAGGCGCTTGAGCATGATGGGCAGCATGTTGAACTCGATCTTGGGGCTGGCAAGGAACGCAATTTGCACCAGCCGGCCTTCAGGGCGAAGAATGGTCAGGTTTTTTTTCACGTAGTCGCCGCCGACCATGTCGAGCACAACGTCGACGCCTTCGCCATCGGTTGCGGCCATGATTGCCTCGTCAAAGGCGTCCGAGCGGTAATTTATGGCGACCTCGGCGCCCAGATCACGGCACGCTTGGCATTTCGCATCTGAGCCTGCGGTCGTGAATACGCGCACCCCACGTTGACGGGCCAGTTGAATAGCTGTGGTGCCGATGCCGCCGGTACCGCCGTGAACAAGCAAGCGTTCGCCCGCGCCAAGTGCAGCTCGCTCGAACAGATTGGTCCAAACGGTGAAGAAAGTCTCGGGCAGGCCGGCCGCCTCAATCATGCTCAAATCGCCCGGAATCGGCAGCGCCTGGGCAGCCGGAATCGCGCAATATTCAGCATATCCACCGCCGTTAGCCAGCGCACATACTTCGTCGCCGGGCTGAAAGCGGGCGCCAACGCTGCTCATGACGACGCGACCGGCAACCTCCAGGCCCGGCAAATCGGATGCACCGGGCGGCGGCGGGTAAACACCGGAACGCTGCAGAACGTCAGGCCGGTTTACGCCGGCAGCCTCGACGGCGATCAATATTTCACCGGCTTGTGGCCGGGGAACCGGCCTGCGGGTGGCTGTCAGTACGCTTGGGCCGCCAGGTTCGGCGATCTCCACGGCACGCATGTCGTCGGGAAGGTTCGCGGGAAGACTGGATGGAGTGTCGATCATCAGGTTGATTCCTTTCCTCTTGCACAGTCTATAATGCCCCATGCCAAGCCGATTCAACCCGGAGGCCCGAAATGAACGACGATATTGCTTTACCGAAGGCGCCCGAGGGCTTCGTGCCGCGAGCACTAGATGACTTGTCGGTTGAGTCATTGAGAGTATACGCCACCGAACTTGAAGTAGAGGCCGAAAGGGTGAAAGAGGAAATCGGCCGCAAGTCAGATTACAAGGCCTCGGCTGATGCGATGTTTAGAAAGTAGTTTCATATCTTTCGTAACTATTTCTTTTTGTTGACCAAATAGCGTTATTTGTTAACGTTCCAATTCTTGATTCGTTAACCATTTTTTCATAAATGGCGTTTAAGTTAGGTATTGTGGTTGATCAGACATCTGATCACCCTCGGATTAGTCCTCCCTGATTATTCCGTCTCCCTGATCACTTGCGCCGCCCCAACGGGGCGGCGCCTTCTTTTTGTCCGCAACAAGATTATTTGTGAGCAAAAATACGCCAATAGTGAACCGCAGAAGACGTCACTGATCGGCTGGAAGAATTGGAAAAAATTACACTGAATCCGCTGCTTGTCGGAATGTTCCCTTGACTTAAAAGGGTAAATCGAATGAACTCTCGCTGCTTTAACAGAATTTCAAGGAGACGTTGGATGCTTAAGAACAAGCTCATCATGCGTTCGGCGATGCTTGCGCTACCGATTGCGCTCGTGGCCGGTTGCACGACTACGCTGACCGAAGGTGATTCCGCACGAATCGCTGGTGCGGAGGCAACTGCAGCCGATGCGAAGCGTATTGCTGAAGATGCACTTATTTCACAGCGCGATATTCGCATGGAGATTGGTGAGGCCAAGGCCGAAGCCCGCCGTGCTGCAGAAGCTGCTGAGCGTGCTGCCCAGGCTGCCGAGAATGCTGCGGCTGAAGCCAAAGCGGCGGCCGACAAGGCTGATCGCGTGTTCCAGCGTCAGATGCGCAAATAACCTTCACTTGAGTTGAGTGATTTATCGGGGCGTCCAGACGGGCGCCCCGATTGCTTTTGTGGCTAGTGTTGGTTTAAGTCGGCTTTGACCTTCTGATGGTCGAATAGGCTTGGGCGACCCGAGGTGCGCGTGCCGCCCCCGGGCTATCCACGGGTCAATGTTTGGTGTGGGTCATTGTTCCGCGGAACGGGTGACCTGGACCGGTACGCCGCGCCGCTCAGCCAGTGTTATACGAATTGCGCTCCAATCGAGACGCGCCGTATCTGCGCCCGCGCGCTCGCGGATGCGAAACAGGATGTCGGCGGGTGAGCGCTCGCTATTTGTTATCTGCCCTTCACTTTCGAGTTGATCAGCCTGTTCTGGGTCCGGATGAGCTTCAACGTAGAGTTCACCGTTGAGCCATCCCACTTTGACAGGCCGGTTCAAGACGGCGACCGGTGTCCCCACCGGCACGGCGCTGAACAGGCGCTCAATATCTTCGGGATACAGCCGTATACACCCGTGACTGACGCGGCGCCCGACACCCCAAGGCTGATTGGTGCCATGGACAAGATAGCCCGGCCAATTGAAATAGAGCGCGTGGGTGCCCAGCGGATTATGCGGGCCCGGGCCAATTGCTCTCGGCAGGTCCGGGTTTTCGGCGCGGATTGATTTCGGTGGATACCAGGTGGGGCGGGCTTTTTTCCGCACAACCTCAGTAAGCCCAAGCGGCGTCGCCCAACCATCCCGTCCAACACCGATTGGAAACGTGCGTGGTGCGGCACCGGGTTTTTCAAAATAATACAGCCGATGTTCACCGAGGTTGATGACAAGGCCTTCGCGCGCGCCTTCCGGCAGAAGGTGAGCGGTGGGTAGAACAATATTTGTGCCTGTGCCAGGGACCCACGGGTCGATTCCCTGATTGGCAGCAATGATTTCAATGAACCCAAGACCGTTACTGCGTGCAAGATCAAGCAGCGTGTCCTCATAAACAGCTACATGCAGTCGGGCGGTGCCGAGCATGTCGTCGGTCAATGTCGCGGCTATTTCCGCCGGTGCAGACGCGTTTTTCGGGTTTCCGTCTTGGTCACTGGCTGCGCCGGCCGAAGCCGATACCAGAGCGAAAAGCAGAAAAATGGATAAGCGGGTCAATTTCATCATGTTCCGGGGGCGTATGTTTTTTATCAGGGGGCTGGTTGCCATAAACGACGATTACTGGTTGCCAGGGCAATAAACATAGCGGGTTTGATCGCTTCTTGGCTCAAAGCATCACGGTAAGTTGTTAGCTGAGTATGATGCGCTCGATTAGCAAACGCTTTGTTAAGCCTGCTTCGGTGATAATTGGTGATCGAATTTTCGGGTGAAGTTGAAGTATATTGCAGGGCGCTTCAATTCCCGTTTCATTGTTGGCATATCATTGAATTAGAGACAGGTTGGATCGGTGACAGGCGGCGGACTGGTCGATACGACATTTTTCAGCCACACCTATGATGAGGCGTTGGCGTTGACGGTTGAAGCTCGCGACTATGTCGCGGGAGACCACGACTTTGACATGAGCCACATCGGTTTCGCCGAGCGTCTCTACTTGAGCTGCGAAACGATGCGCCTGACCAGTCGTATGACGCACATTATGTCGTGGGTATTTTTTCAGCGTGCCGCTCAGGAAGGCGAGATTACGTTGGAAGAAGCTCGCCGGGAAGAATGCCGTCTAGGCGGCGCGGTTGTCTGCCTCGGGCATGACCCCGACGTCATCGAGGTGTTGCCATCGCGGCTTCAGGATCTGATGGAGCGGAGCTACAAGCTCTACCAGCGGATTGCCCGACTGGATCAAATGCTGGACCGTGAAATCGGCTGAGCACCAGTCGCGAATAAAAATTCTCCCTGAAAACTTTAAAACTTGTAACCAGCAACAAACGTTGCCGATACCTGATTTTCAGAATCGGGATCGACGAGTGGGCTGATGGCGGCATCACCGATCAGGCGTTTCCATTCTGCCCGGGTCGTGCCGAACCAATTGTCAGAGATCACATAGTGAAAATTGACCGCGCCGGTGATGTCCTTAAATCCGGCTTCCGGCAAAAAGACCGCTTTGCCTGATGTCGCGGCCTGGCCCGGGTTTACCCCGAAATAGGTGCGCATATAGTTTTCGCCGCCATAGGCTGCGGACCCTTCGACGCCAACCGTCAGTTGCTCATTCACACGGCCACCAAATTCACCGGCAAATGTGATCAGCGTGCCGTCCTGCCCGTCGCGGTTCAGACCCTCCACCAAGTCCGCGGAGAACCGCCATGAGCCGGTGTACAATTCAGCGAATATGCCGACTTCTGGTGAGATTTCGATGTCTCCTGTGCCGGCGAGGCGCGTGGCGTCAGATTCCTCACGACCCCAATCGATGGTCAGGTAGGTGCCCGCCCGAACCTGGCGGCTTCGGAACAGGTTGAGCCCGAGCCCGCGGTTTTTTTCGGTGGTCAGAAATGCCCGGTCCCGCCACTTGATGTCGAGCAGCAGTTCCGGCGCGACCTCATATTCGTCATCACCTTCATAGGTTGGCTGCAGCGCCAAACCAAGCCCAAGTGAGACGTCCCAGTCTGACCAGGTATCGTTATCTCGACGACCGCCAGTCGCCGGAGTCAGGCGGGCCGGTTCGTCACTTTTGCTGCTGGAAGAAGGCTGGGTTACGGCGCTGATCGTCGACGCTGTTTCCGGGGTGGAATGGGAAGCGGCAGCCGCGATCTGTGTCGCAAATGCCGGAAATGCGGCAGCGGCGTCACGGGCAATAACAATGCTGTAGGCGGGTGCAGCACGCGATGCCGTGCGGATAATTTCGCCCAGCAGCTGCGGGTTCTGCGCGATCGCATCAACCACGGTCGCCGATAGAACTTTACTGTCGGCCCTGGCTGTGGCGCGCTTGATAGCATGGTCAATATCGGCGGGCAGGGTGCCTGCATTCGCGCCATGATTGGTTCCCGCGAAAATGGGCAAGGCCAGGACGGCCGTGAGAACAAGCCAACGTAAATTGCCCATTCCTGATCATTCCTTTGTTATTGCGGGCCGTTTCCTCCGAATCCGGAGACACGCCAAACGGAGAAAAGGCAGAGTGCCGGGGAGATCAAGGCGTGGCAAGCGCCTTTGCGGATCCAAACTCAGGGATCAGGCGATAAAATTCAGTCGATGGGCGCGCCGGGCATGGCGCCCCATTCGGCCCATGACCCGTCGAACACCGCTGCTTCGGTGTGCCCCAGCGTAAAGAAGGCGAGGGCCAACAACGCCGCCGAAATGCCGGAGCCACATGTTGTGGTGATTGGCGCGGCTAGATTAATGCCCGCAGCGTCCAGTCGGGCTTTGATCTGGTGCGGGGCCAGCAAGCAGCCGCTCGTCGGGTCAAGCAGGTCGCCATACGGCAGATTGATACTGCCGGGGATGTGACCACTTTTCAGACCGGCCCGTGGTTCCGGGTCGCGGCCCTCGAACCGTCCCGCCGATCGCGCATCAACAACCTGCGCGATTTGCGTATCCATATTGGCCAGCACGGCATTTGAATCGCGTACGAGGCTACGATCGAAGCGCGAAGAAAATGACTGCCTTGATACGGTTGGCACGTCGTTATCGGTTCTGTTCCCCGCAGCTTTCCAAGCGGGCAAACCACCTTGCAGGACGGCTACATTGTCGTGGCCAAAGGTTCGAAACATCCACCACGCTCGGGGGCTGCTGAAAACGCCGGCGCCATCATAGACGACGACAGCGTGATAATTGGCAATTCCGAGTGAGCCGACTGCGGCATCGAAACCCTCCACCGGCGGGAGCATATGCGGCAGGTCACTGGTCGTATCCGATATAGCGTCGATGTCGAAAAAGACGGCACCCGGAATGTGTTCCGCTTGGTATTCCGCGCGAGGATCGCGCTTTTGGGTTGGCAAATACCAAGAGGCATCGACAACACGAATGGCGTCGTTGTCCGGGGCGATTTTCGCAAGCCATTCGGCGGTGACCAGCGGGCCGGGCAGGGTTGGCATATTAGTCATCGGCAAACACCACTGATATACGGCGGTTCTGCTTCCCTTTGCTCTCGATCTTGCGCACCGTCACGTTACCGATTTCGCCGGTGCGGGCAACATGTGTGCCGCCACAGGGCTGTAAATCAATTTCGTCGATGTCGATCAGCCTGATCTGCCCGGCGCCAACCGGTGGCCGGATACTCATGGTCTTGATCAGGTCAGGTCTGGCATCGAGTTCAGCTTCCGATATCCAGTTTGCAACGACAGGGTGGTCGTCGGTAATCAATTCGCTCAGTCGGGCCTGGATTTCTGCCTTATCCATGGTCATCTCCGGCAAATTGAAATCAATTCGGCCTTTTTCGTCGGTTAACTGGGCACCCGTGATCGGGGCCTTGATAACTGCGGTTAGCAAGTGGAGGCACGTGTGCATCCGCATGTGCCGATGGCGGCGCTCCCAGTTGATTTCAGCGTGGAGGGTCGCGCCCACTGCCGGAATCGGCACGCCCTCGGCCAATTTGTGAATGATTTTGCCGTTGTCACCTTTGACGGTGTCGATGACGTCAAAAATGGTGCCGTCTGCAAGGCTTAACCGGCCCGAATCGCCGGGCTGGCCGCCGCTGGTAGCGTAAAACACCGTGCGGTCCAGAACGACACCGTCGGTATCTGCGCCCATAACGACGGCCTCGCAGGACCGCTCGTAGGGTGCATCGCGGAACAGAGCGTCAGTCGGCATTGTATGTCTCAAGCCAGGACGGGGTCGGCAGCCCACGTTCCTTCAGGAAAGCGGGATTGAAGAGCTTGCTGTGATAGCGGTTACCGTAATCACACAGAATGGTGACGATCGTGTGGCCAGGCCCAAGATGTTCTGCCAGGCGTTTGGCACCAGCGATATTGATAGCGCTTGAACCCCCAAGAATAAGACCTTCCTGCTGAACAAGATCAAAAATCAGCGGCAGTCCTTCTTCATCGGGAATCTGGAACGCGATATCCACCGGCGCGCCTTCAAGGTTGGCCGTGATCCGCCCCTGCCCGATCCCTTCGGTGATCGAGCTGCCCTCGGCCTTGAGGGTGCCGTGCGTATAAAAATTGTATAGCGATGCGCCCATGGGGTCGGCAAGGCCGATGACGATATCTTCGCGCCGTGACTTGAGATACATCGCAACGCCGGCGAGGGTGCCGCCCGTGCCGACCGCGCACGTAAAGCCGTCTATCTTGCCACCGGTCTGGCGCCATATCTCGGGCCCGGTGGTCTCAACGTGGCCCTGCCGATTGGCGACATTGTCAAACTGGTTCGCCCAGATCGCGCCATTGGGTTCCTTTTCGTTGAGCTCTTCCGCGAGCCGGCCCGAATATTTTACGTAATTGTTCGGGTCTCGATACGGCACCGCGGGCATTTCGATCAATTTGGCGCCGCACAGCCGGATCATGTCCTTCTTTTCGTCGCTCTGGGTTTCCGGAATGACGATGACGGAGCGGTAGCCAAGCGCATTGCCAACCAGCGCGAGGCCGATGCCGGTGTTGCCGGCTGTGCCCTCGACGATCATGCCCCCGGGTTTAAGCGCGCCGCACCGTTCTGCTTCTCTGATAATGAAAAGCGCCGCCCGATCCTTGACAGAGCCGCCGGGGTTGAGGAATTCACATTTGCCGAGAATTTCGCACCCCGTCGCGTCCGAGACAGCGTTGAGCCGGACGAGTGGGGTGTTTCCGATCAAGTCGACGAAACCGGATTTCACTTCCATGATATGTTAAATTCCTGATTGTCCACAGATTGCCCGCAAGTTAGCCTTTCCGCATCCGTTCAAGCAAGCAGGAAGGGCGTTGTCGGGTCATGTATCTTGCGAGATGGGGCGGCGCACGACAAACTCCGGCGTTGCCGGGGGCCATTTTCTGCGGCAATCCTGACAGTGCTATGGGTATCCGGATGTTGATCAAATCTCCCTATCTTCTGTTTATTGGTGATGCGGCGGATCATCTCGCCGCCAAGACGGCGCGCGGCATTGTCGATTGGCGCCCTGATGGCTGTCTCGGCCAACTCCGTTTGCCGGGCTGCCAGGCTGATCTTGGCCTCCTTGACATGACACCTGCGGAAGCCGCCGCCGCCGGATGCAAAACTATGGTCGTGGGTGTCGCAAACCGAGGAGGTGTCATTCCTGACAGCTGGGCTGCGACGCTGACTGATGCCCTCGAGCAGGGCTTGGATATCGCATCCGGGCTGCATATGCGGCTCACTGATATCGAGGCGGTTCGCAGCATAGCCAACAAGCTGGGTCGGCAGCTTTTTGATGTGCGCCACCCGAGCCGGGAGTTTTCGGTGGGAGCTGGCAGCAAACGGCCCGGCAAGCGCTTGCTGACGGTTGGCACGGATGCGTCAGTTGGAAAAATGTACACCACGCTCGCCATTGAGCAGGAGCTGCGCGCGCGCGGCGCCAAGGCCACATTCCGGGCGACCGGGCAGACGGGTATCTTTATTGCCGGTGATGGCGTTTCCGTCGACGCCGTAGTGGCGGACTTCATCTCCGGTGCGACTGAGTGGCTGTGTCCGGAAAACGCACCAGACCATTGGGACGTGGTCGAGGGGCAGGGCTCGCTGTTTCACCCGTCATTTGCTGGGGTAACTCTCGGTCTGATCCATGGTGCCCAACCCGATGCCCTTGTGATGTGCCATGAGCCTACACGGACACATATGCGTGGTCTGCCGCATTGGCCGTTACCCGACATCGAAGATTGTTTGGCCGGTAATCTGGCGGCGGCACGATTGACC